>JBQCEJ010000455.1:0-19538 GCA_051960355.1 Verrucomicrobiota bacterium
GAACACCTGGAAGTGGTTGAACGAAAAGTGAAGGCATCTGACGTCATCCTGCTGCCTTTAGCCCCCAATGGTGGGGCCGTCGCGCAACTTCAGCCGGCGCATTAATCAGGGTTTGCGAACAAGAAGATCGTCAACATTCAACGGCAGTTTGCGAAGCGATGCGGCGGAGCTTCGCTGTTTTCAGGGCAATCCCGTCCAGCAGATTGCGACGCAACGCCGCGCGGCAGAAGCTCTTTAAGCCACTGCCGCGCGTTGTACCCCAGCCACAAACTCGAAACGGGAAGATCCTCGTCGAGTTCACTGCGGTTTCTGGAACCACTGCAAGGATGCAGTTCGCCCGCTCAACTAACTCACTCGCCGATCGGAATCTTTCGCGGTTTCACGCGCTCGGATTTGGGCAACGTGAGCGTCAGGATTCCCTGCTCCATCGTGGCCGAGATCTTGGCGGTGTCGATCGCGGGGTCCAGTTCAAAGACCCTGCGGAAACCGGCATTCTGGCGTTCACGGAAAAGCGCCTCGCCGTGGGGCGCTTCCGGTGTGCGTCGGCCGACGATTGTGATTTCAGTTCCTTCCAGGGTGATTTCCAATCCGTCTTTGCTGACGCCAGGCATTTCGGCTTGAAGCACGTAGCCCTCTTGGGTTTCAAAGATATTCACTTCCGGCGCGATGTATTCTTCGCGAGCAGCGCGGTTGTTTGTGGAGCGATTTTCGACAGTCGTATTCATTTTTATTTCCTTTCAAGTTCCAGTGTTAGGCGCAACGAATCAGCTCAGTTGCACTTGGATCTGTTTGGGTTTGGCTTCTTCGGCTTTGGGCAGCGTCACCGTCAAAACGCCGTCTTTATACTGCGCTTTGACCTGATCGGCGGCGACCGGTGCGGGCAAGGTGAGCGTGCGTTGGAAGCGTCCGACGAAACGCTCCGCGCGATACACTTCCGCGTTTTCAAATTTCTTGTCGCTTTTGCGCTCGCCGGAAATGCTCAGGCTGCCGTCGTGCAGCGAGATGTCGATCTCTTCCTTCTTCATCCCGGGCAACTCGGCCTTCACCACGAGGCTGTCCTTGTCTTCGTAGAGATCCAGCGCAGGAGCCCAACCGCTCAAGAGCGGAGAGGTGCCAGCCAACTCCGCCAACGGCGATTCAAACAAACGATCAATCTCATCCCGCAGATCGGTCAGGCGACCGAGGTTTTGCCAGGTTGCAAGTGGTTTTTGCCAACGTATCAGATTCATAATGTTGTCCTTTCGTTTTGTTACAGGTCATTGTTTAGCTAAGGCGATGCCAGAATGCTGATCGCTCGAGAAACACGCGTATTTACTGGTGTTTGTGAGTTTTAGGACGATCTTTGCGGCCTAAAAATGTGTCAAGATGGCCCTTTTCAAAAAATAGGCGCGGCGGTCAAGTGTGTCATTGAGACTCGCAATTTATTGTCTTCAGCGAATGCGTTCTCGATTTCCACTCGCCCCGCGAAATTGTCTCGAACTCTCCCGAATCGGCGGTAACTTGACCGCGAAACCATGAGCGACGGCGAGCGCAAATCGTTATACCCGAAAGCCATTGAAGCTCTTTACGAACTGAGCTGGTTTGGCGCGCGTTTGGGTTTGGACACCACCCGCAAACTCGCTGAACTGGCAGGTCATCCCGAGCGGCAATTGCGCTTCATTCATGTCGCGGGCACGAATGGAAAGGGTTCCACCTGTGCGATGCTGGAAAGTATTTATCGTGCCACCGGCCTCCGCGTTGGGCTGTTTACTTCGCCGCATCTGGTTTCGTTTCGAGAACGCATTCAGGTGAATCGCCAGATGATTCCAGAAGCGGACGTGGTGCGGTTGGTGGAGGAGATGCGCGGGTTTCTGAAATCCTTCAGCCCGGAAGATCATCCGACGTTCTTCGAAGCGGTCACCGTAATGGCGCTGCGTTATTTCGCCGAGCAGAACTGTGACTTGGTGATCTGGGAAACGGGTTTGGGCGGCCGCCTGGACGCGACCAATATCGTCACGCCACTGGCGAGTGTCATCACGAATATCCAGCATGATCACGAGAAATGGCTGGGGGAAACGCTGGCCAGCATTGCCGCTGAAAAGGGCGGCATCATCAAGCCCGGCGTGCCGGTCATTACCGGCGTGGACGAACTGGAACCGCTGACCGTAATCACCCGAATCGCCAAGGAAAAAAATGCGCCATTGATCCGGGCGGAAGGGCTTGGAATCCAAAACGCCGAACTCACCCGTTCATTGCCGGGGCAGCATCAGCAACGCAATGCCGCGGTCGCTTTGGCCACGGTGGAAGCGCTGCAGCCTGTGGTTCCGGTTTCCCCGGCGGCGATTCAAACCGGCCTGGCGCGAATTGAATGGCCGGGGCGTTTTCAGATCGTCCCGCGGGCTTCCGGTCAAAAGCTGATCTTGGATGGCGCTCACAATGTCGCCGGAGCCGAAGCGCTGGCGAACTCATTGAAATTACTTTTCCCGAAATCCCGCCCCACTTTGATTCTCGGGATTTTGCGCGACAAAGATTGGGCCGGCATGTTTCGAATTCTGGCGCCATTGGGTGAAAAAATCCTGCTGGTTTCAGTACACAGCGAACGCACGGCAACTCCGGAAGAATTGGCGGCGGCCTGTCAGTCCGCTAATCCAGCGGCCGAAGTCATCGCGTGCCCTTCGCTCGCAAGCGCTCTCTCGAAGGCGGAAGGCGATCCGTTGGTTGTCATTGCTGGTTCGCTTTACCTGATCGGCGAAGCGATTGAGCAACTTGGCTTGGGGCCTCAGGCTTCTGATGAACGCGGACTAAACGAATGGAGCGGATCGGCTTCACCGCAATCCAAATGAGCGCGCCCTCTCGCATCCAGGCAGTGAGCTTCGACGTCGGCGGGACGTTGATCGAGCCCTGGCCATCGGTCGGTCATGTCTATGCCGAGATCGCGGCCAGGCACGGCTTGAATGGTCTTTCCACGCAGCTTTTGAATGAGCGCTTCAAGGCGGCCTGGCGAACATGCCGCGATTTTGATTATACCCGAGCTGGCTGGGAAATTCTGGTGAACCAGACGTTTGCCGGCTTGACCGATTCCTGCGCGCAATTTTTTCCAGAACTCTACGAGCGCTTTGCCGAGCCGGAGGCCTGGCGCATTTTCGACGATGTTCAGGCGACGCTGGACAGCCTGGCGTCGCGGGATATCCGCCTTGTGATTGTTTCCAATTGGGACGAGCGCCTGCGGGTGCTGCTCCAGCGATTGCGTTTGCAGAACTACTTTGAAACGCTCGTCATTTCCTGCGAAGTCGGTTTTGCCAAACCGTCACCCGTGATCTTCGAACAGGCGGCGACGAAGCTCGGATTGCCGTGCCATTCCATTCTGCATGTGGGCGACAGTTTGGAAATGGATGTGCAGGGCGCGCGTGCGGCGGGCCTTCAAGCGCTGCATCTTCGACGCGCGATTTCCAAAGCGGCTCCCGGCGAAGTGGGTTCCTTGACTGAACTGTCGATGAAGCTTAACGCCGATTAGCAGTGGTTAAGCACTGTCGCGCCTGACTAATACCCGATTAACCAAGATTGACGCTGTGCCCTGTCAATCCGTAGATTGCGTCCACATTCCACCGGCGGAATCTGTTTCAATGAAAGTCATCACGAATATTTTTGGATCATCGTTGGGCAAGAAATACATCATGGCGGTTACTGGATTCCTGATGTTCTTGTTCGTAGTCGGACATCTGATCGGCAACCTTCAGGTTTTCCTCGGACCTGTATCGATCAATCGCTACGGCCATTTCCTCCAGAATCTCGGTGAGGGACTGTGGCTCGTCCGGTTGAGCCTGCTCGCCATCATCGTGTTGCACATCTGGGCAGCGATCAAACTTTCGGCTGAAAACAAAGCCGCGCGCCCGGTCGGTTACGGCGAATACAAGCCGGTCGGCTCAAGCTACGCCTCGCGCACGATGCTGATGAGCGGCTTGATCATTTTCGTGTTCATCATTTATCACCTGCTGCATTACACGGTTCGCGTGAAAGCGATCAATTTCGTCGGGCAGGATTTTCATGATCCCGCGTTTTCCGAACCGATCAAAGGAACCGTGGGTCTGGAGCAGCACAACGTTTACAAAATGATGATCGTGGGTTTCAGCAACATCTGGGTTTCCGCCTTTTACATTTTGGGCGTCGGCTTGCTCTGCCTGCACCTGAGTCACGGTGTGAGTGCGATGTTTCAATCGCTCGGTTGGAAGAACAAGGTTTACGGTCCGTTTCTCGACAAAGGTGCCCGCGTGATTTCCTGGCTGATTTTTCTCGGTTACATCTCAATTCCGATCGCCATTCTGCTCGGCTTCGGAAAGGAGGCATTGAAGTAATATGGCTCTCGATTCCAAAGCTCCTTCCGGTCCCATCGCGCAACGCTGGGACAAGCACAAATTCGACCTCAAGCTGGTCAACCCGGCCAACAAGCGCAAATACGACGTGATCGTCGTCGGCAGCGGTCTCGCCGGCGCTTCGGCCGCCGCTTCGCTGGCTGAACTCGGCTACAAGGTCAAATGCTTCTGCTTCCAGGATAGCCCGCGCCGGGCCCACAGCATTGCGGCCCAAGGCGGCATCAATGCGGCCAAGAATTATCAGAACGACGGTGACAGCGTTTACCGGCTGTTCTACGACACCATCAAAGGCGGGGACTTCCGCGCCCGCGAATCAAACGTCTATCGTCTGGCGCAAGTCAGCGTCAACATCATCGACCAATGCGTGGCGCAAGGCGTTCCCTTCGCCCGTGAATACGGCGGTTTGCTCGACAATCGTTCCTTCGGCGGCGCGCAGGTTTCCCGAACCTTTTACGCCCGCGGTCAAACCGGCCAACAGCTCTTGCTCGGCGCGTACCAAGCGCTCGAACGGCAAATCGGCTTGGGCAACGTGCAAATGTTCCCGCGCACCGAGATGCTTGATGTCGTTTTGATCGATGGTCACGCCAAAGGCATCGTCGTTCGCAATCTGGTAACGGGGGAAATTTCCTCGCACGCCGGTGATGCGGTCGTGCTCGGCACCGGCGGTTACGGCAACGTTTTCTTCCTGTCCACCAATGCCAAAGGCTGCAACGTCACGGCGACCTGGCGCGCTTACAAGAAAGGCGCGTTCTTCGCCAATCCGTCTTACACGCAAATTCATCCGACCTGCATTCCGGTCAGCGGCGATCATCAATCCAAGCTGACGCTCATGTCCGAATCGCTGCGCAACGACGGCCGCGTGTGGGTGCCGAAGCGCAAGGAAGATTGCGGCAAAGCGCCCGCTTCCATTCCGGAGCAGGATCGCGATTACTTTTTGGAACGCAAATATCCGAGCTTTGGCAATCTCGCCCCGCGCGATATTTCGTCCCGTGCAGCCAAAGAAGCCTGTGACGACGGCCGCGGCGTGGGCCCCGGCGGGCTGGGTGTTTATCTGGATTTCGCCGATGCGATCAAGCGTTTGGGTGAAGCCAAGATCCGCGAGCGTTACGGCAATCTGTTCGACATGTACGAAAAGATCACCGGCGAAAATGCGTATCAGGTTCCCATGCGCATCTACCCGGCCGTGCATTACACGATGGGCGGCACGTGGGTCGATTACAACCTTATGACCACGGTTCCGGGCCTGTTCTGCGTTGGCGAGGCGAACTTCTCCGATCACGGCGCAAACCGTCTCGGCGCCAGCGCGCTGATGCAAGGTTTGGCGGACGGCTACTTCGTTTTGCCTTACACGATTGGAAACTACTTCGCGTCAGCCAAACAGCCCAAGCCTTCACTGAATCATCCGGAATTCAAGAAAGCCGAAGCCGACATTCACGCGTTCACCAAGAAGCTGCTGGGAATCAAAGGCAACCGCACGGTCACCTCATTCCATCGCGAATTGGGCAAGTTGCTGTGGGACAAATGCGGCATGGCGCGCAACGAAGCGGGTTTGAAAGAAGCGCTCAAACGCATTCCTGAGCTGCGCGCGGAATTTTGGAAGAACGTCCGCGTGACCGGCGAGAATGGCGAATTCAACCAGGATCTGGAATACGCCGGGCGCGTGGCTGACTTCCTGGAATTCGGCGAACTGCTTTGCACCGATGCCTTGCACCGCAACGAATCCTGCGGCGGCCATTTCCGCACGGAATACCAGACACCCGATGGCGAAGCGCAGCGCGATGACGAAAACTTTTCGTACGTCGGCGCCTGGGAATACAAAGGACCAGGCCAGCCGCCGGCCTTGCACAAGGAACCGCTCGTGTACGAAGAAGTCCACATGGCGCAGCGGAGTTACAAGTAAGTTGGGTCAGACGTTCTGACCGCATAAAACATGGCCAAAACCTCCAACAAACCTGTTGCAGTGATGCAAACCGAGAGTCTGATCCATCAGATTCGCGGCCAGCGCGTGCTGCTGGACAGTGATTTGGCGGCGCTGTACGAAGTGGAGGCCAGAGTGCTGAATCAGGCGGTAAAACGAAATGCTGAGAGGTTCCCTGAGGACTTCATGTTCCAATTATCCGACAAAGAAACAGAGTTGGTGCGATCTCGGATGCTCATTGGGAACTCATCACAATTTGTGACCAGTTCGCGAAAGCACAGGGGGCTGAGTTACCGTCCTTATGCCTTCACCGAGCAAGGCGTCGCCATGCTTTCCAGCGTCCTGCGCAGCCCGCGCGCCGTTCAGGTGAATATCGAAATCATGCGCACCTTCGTCCGCCTGCGCCAGTGGCTCGCCTCGAATGCGGAACTCTCCAAGCGCCTCGACGATCTGGAAAACAAATACGACGATCAGTTCAAAGCCGTTTTCGAAGCCATCCGCGAATTGATGGATGAGTCCGAAATTGAAACACCCGTCGCCCGGCGCGAAATCGGCTTCCATGCCGCGCGTGCTCCACGCAACGGCAAAACCAAAGCTTTAGCAACCTCCCGTTAGTCATGAATCTTACTCTCAAAGTTTGGCGGCAGAAAAATCCGAATACGCCCGGACACTTCGAAACGTATCAAGCCAAAGACGTCCTCGAAGACATGTCCTTCCTGGAAATGCTCGACGTGGTCAATGAGGGGATTATCGGCAACGGCCAGGAACCGATCGCGTTCGACTCCGATTGCCGCGAAGGCATCTGCGGCATGTGTTCGCTGGTGATCAACGGCGTTCCGCACGGCGGCAATCGCGGCACGGCGACTTGCCAGTTGCACATGCGCCATTTCCATGACGGCCAGACCATCACGATCGAGCCGTGGCGCGCCAACGCCTTCCCGCTGATCAAGGATCTCGTGGTCAACCGCAGCGCCTTCGATCGCATCATTCAGGCGGGAGGGTTCGTTTCCGTGAACACCGGCGGCACGCCCGACGGCAATGCCATTCCGGTGCCCAAGCCGGATGCCGATCTGGCGATGGATGCAGCGGCTTGCATTGGCTGCGGCGCGTGTGTGGCCGTTTGCAAAAATGCTTCGGCCATGCTGTTCGTGGCAGCCAAGGTGTCGCATTTGAATCTTCTGCCGCAAGGCAAGGCCGAGAAAGATCGGCGTGCACTCCGGATGGTCCAGCAGATGGACGAAGAAGGATTTGGGAATTGCACCGTTACCGGCTCCTGCGAAGCGGTGTGCCCCAAGGAAATCAGCCTGAGTTTCATCGCCAAGATGAATCGCGATTACGGAATCGCGATCCTCAAGGGAAAATAACGCGCAAACTCGAACGGGTGCGTGTTCCGCTGGACTTGAAGCAACGCCCGATTGAATTCTTGGTTACGCGCTTTGCTCGGCATCTCTGGAACTGACGAGATCCTTTTCCGCGAGCACCCAATCTTCCAACGTCAGTGGGTGATCCGGCAATTTGTCCCGGAACAGCATGTAGGCATGTTGCCGAACCGCCGCTTTGCTGAGACCCGGCGTAACGGGCTGGGGTTGTTCCACGGTTTTGCTGGCTGTCTTTTTCATAGCAATCCTCTCAATTGAGAAGATACCGCCGGAACCTGCCATTGCAACCGCTCCGAACGCGCGTTCAAAGTCGCCCGGGAGAAATGCCGACCGCCACGATGCTGCACGCTTGAATCACGTTCAGGCCCAGACGCTCGGCTTCGACCAGAACTTCGTTGGATTCCGTTCCGGGATTGAGCCAAAGCTCGTCACAGCCCTTTGCGGCAATGGCAGGCAAAACTTTCAGCAAAACCGCTGGCGGCAGATAAACGCTGATCAGGGTCGGACGTTCCGGCACGTCGGTAATGCTGGCGAACGCCGTCAAACCTTCGATTTCGGTTTCCTTGGGATTGACCGGATAAACCGTGTAACCCTGCTGGAGAAAAGCGCGCACGGCTTTATTGCCGTATTTCTGACGATCATTGGAAGCGCCGATGATAGCGATGGATTTCATCCGGATTTACTAATCGCGAATGGGCTGTTCGGCAAATCACTTCGCAGGTTTTCCTTTTAGTCCGCTGTTCCTTCTGTAATCTGCGGTGAACTTGGGACAAAAAGAGCCTGCATTTTGACAGTCGAAGTGTGGTAAACCCTCAGTTTCCAAGCATTCTCTTTGAAGCTAATTACAACGATCTGCTGCGGAGAAACCGCCGGAACTGAAATATGATCGCCGCCATAACAACCGGGCTGATAGCAGGAATGATCCACGTGTGGTCCGGTCCGGATCATCTCGCCGCAATCGCTCCTTTGGCCGTGCGACAGCAGCGGCGCTCCTGGATTCCAGGTGTGCGCTGGGGATTCGGACATTCGGCGGGAGTCGCGGTGGTTGGCTTGCTTTCCCTGTGGCTGCGCGATCTGCTCCCGGTTGATCTTCTTTCATCCTGGGGCGAGCGGCTGGTTGGCGTCATGCTGTTTTGAATCGGCCTTTGGTGATTGCAAAAAACTCTCAAAAACAAAGTGCACACGCACGAGCACGAACACGACGGCGAGCGCCATGTTCACGTTCACGTTCACGCCCACGCCGCCGCTCACGAACGTCCCGCTGCCCATCGGCATACGCATGCGGCGTTTGGAATCGGCATCTTGCACGGGTTGGCCGGCAGCTCGCATTTTCTCGGCGTGCTGCCCGTTCTGGCTTTTCCCACAATGGTTCAGGCGATCGGCTATCTCGCGGCTTTTGCGGCCGGCACCGTTGCTTCCATGGCCATTTTTTCCTGGTTTATGGGCGCCATGGCCTTGAAATTTGGCAATCGCAGCGCGTTGGCGTATCGCCGTCTGATGAGCGCGTGCTCGATTGCCGCGATGGTGGTCGGCTGCTTCTGGCTTTTCACCAGCTTCCGTTAAGAGTTCACACGCTCTCCGCCGAGGTGGCGAATTCCGGTTTCTACTTGCCAAAAGAACGGGACGGCAGGCATTTTCTGACATGGCAGCAATCAAAGATCCAGACAGCTTCGATTCCAAGTTTTACAAGGCGGCGGATGCCTTTTTTCCAAGCTACAGCGGTGTCGGTCTCACCTTCGACGACATCACCCTGGCGACGCTTTATTCCGAAGTTCTCCCGCGCGACACTCATCTGGAAACGCAGCTCGCGGGCGGTCTCCAGCTCAATATTCCGATCATTTCGTCCGACATGGACACCGTCACCGAATCGCGCATGGCCATCGCCATGGCATTGAACGGCGGGCTGGGCCTGATTCACTACAACATGCCCGAGCGCCAGCAGCTCTCGGAAGTCAGCCGCGTGAAAAACCACATTCACGGCCTGATCCAGGACCCCATCCGCGTCGCGCCGGACCAATACATCGGCGATGTACTGGAACTGATCGATCAAAAGCGCTTTGGTTTCAGCACATTTCCCGTCGTGGATGCGAGCGGCACGCTCATCGGGCTGCTGTCAGGTCACGTCGTCAAACCGCGCTATGCCAAGCAGAAGGTGGCAGATGCCTTGACGCCGCGCGAACAGGTTCAAACGATCAATAAAAAGGAACTCGGCAAGGACGCGATCGGTCGCGCCGACAAATTCTTCACCGCGCATCCCGGCATTCACAAGCTGCTCGTCGTCGATGACAAAGATCATCTGCATGGCCTGTTCACCATGAGCGACGTGGAACGAATCACGCAGGAACGCAACGCCCAGTTCAAGCCGGCGCGGGATTCACAGTTCCGGCTGATTTGCGGCGCCGCCGTTTCAGCCACGCGCAATGCTTTCGGCGAATTGGATCGCGACCGGATTCTGACGCACGTCGGCGGACTCGTGGAGCGCGGGATGGACGTCGTAGCTGTCTCGACCGCTCACGGCCACAGCAAAGGCGTGGGCGAAACCGTCCGGATGTTGCGAAACGAATTTCCGAAACTGCCGATCATCGCCGGCAATGTGACCAGCTCCGAAGGCGTGGAATTCCTCGCCGCAGCGGGCGCGGATGCCGTCAAAGTCGGGCAAGGTCCTGGTTCGATTTGCACCACGCGCATCGTCGCGGGCGTCGGCATTCCGCAGATGACCGCGCTCTACGTGGCGGGCCATTCCGCACGTAAAAAGAAGATTTCCATTCTCGCCGATGGCGGCATCACCAAGTCGGGCGACATCGTCAAGGCCTTGACGCTGGCTGATGCGGTGATTTGCGGAGGCATTCTCGCCGGTTGCACCGAAGCACCCGGTGAAGTCATGGAAATTGGCGGCAAACTCTACAAGCAATACCGCGGCATGGGCAGCATGGCAGCGATGAAAGCCGGTTCCGCCGCGCGTTATGGTCACGATAAAAATCCCACGCAGAAGGTTGCCCCTGAAGGTGTGGAAGCGTTGAAGGAAGTTTCCGGTTCCGCCGATCGCTTCCTGGCGCAATTGATTGGCGGCATTCAATCCGGCATGGGTTATCTCGGAGCGGCCAACTTGGCCCAACTTCGCGAAAAGGCTCGCTACATCCGCGTCAGTCCCGCCGGCCAGCGTGAAGCCACGCCGCATGATGTCGTGGAACTGAAGACCGGACATTGAACGCACGAGGCTTGAATGCCGGAGCAGCTCAGCTCCGGTGAATCCGCCAGTTGCTTCAGAACTCAATCGCTTCGTTCACCTGCCCGCATTGCGAGCAGCGTGAACGGTCCACGTCCGGATCATCCGTGTAAACGTAGCCGCATTTCTGGCAGCGGAAAATTTTGTCCAGACTGGGCGTGGGCTTGAACTGACGCTGGCGGAATTCCGTGTAGATCACCACAGCCGTCAAAGCGGCGAGGACTGAAACCAGATAAACGATGAGCAGGCCGGGAATCGTCAGCATATCAAGGTAGAATGACCTGACTGTTGGTGGTCTGCCACGCGAAGATCATCGTGCCCAACATCAGTTTGGGTTTGGGTGCCAGGACGCTGCTCGGGCCAACGGGTTCAATCGATTCAAAACGGACATCCTGAGCGATGCGCAACGCGTCCTGATCCGCTTCTTTCGATCCAGAACCGGGCAATTCCAGCAGGGTAGAAAAGACCTCGCCTTCAGCATTCACCACGATTTGAACAACGCTGCTGCTCAATGCCACGCTGCTGGGTTGCAGCGGGATTTCAGGAAGATAAAGCAGTCGCCGGCCCGCCAGTTCGCCTTCAATGAAGACCCGCGACGGCCCGGGCACGGTGCGCGTTGGCGAAACCGGTGGCAAGGTCAGCGTCGGCTCGGGCATCAAGATGGTTTCAAACGGTGCGGGCGGATGGTCGCGGACGTATTGGATAAACTCCAAACCAAGTTGCTCGCGCGGCAGCGCCAGCCAGCGCAACGGTTCCGTCCAGTTGCGGGAGCTGAACTCCAGCTGGGGAACTTTGGTCCAGACCTCACCGGAAAAACTCTGCGCGTGCGGCAGGACAAATAAAGTCGGATCTTCCAAGGCCGCCAGTTCGGGTGGACGGGGGTCGCCAAGCTGAAACGCCGGCGCCTTGACGGGAGTTCGAACGAGCGGAATGCGACGGTCGCTCAACCAAAAAATAAGGGCAAACTGCAGTCCGAACACCACGGCAATCGCGGCCAAAAATTTGCCTGAGAAGCGCGGCTGGGTTGCTGCGGGAACGTCCGTCATGGTGCGACTGGAATCGGATTCACGCTCGGAAGCTCGGCCAGCAGCAGGCTTTCAATGCCAGCGGTTCGGGCCAGGCCGGCTAGTTTATCCAGACTCTGACGCTTGGTATCCTGATCGGCCTGCACGATCAGGATTAACGGTTCGGTGGAGCTTGCCCGGGCGGACTGCAAGCGCGTCGCCAGAGTGCTTTCGCTCACCAGTTGGTTTTGAAAATAAAACCGGCCGTTCGCATCCACCGCCACGGCGAGGGTTGGACCGGTGACGCCGGCCTGCGGAGCGTGATCGCCCGCGGGCGGCAGCTTGATGACGACGCCGGGCGTATAAACGAATGAGCCGAGCATCACAAAGCTGACGAGCAAAAAGAACACCGCGGCAAACGGCGCCGCATCCAGTTGGCCCCGGAAAATTCGGGCGTTGCGGGGAAATTTCATGGGGCCGGGCTCGGGGCAACGTTGCTGCCATTGCCGGTGACAATGTGGACGCTTTCCGTGGCGGCACGTTCCATGTCCAAAACGATCGAGTTAACGCGGCTGACGAGATAGTTGTAACCGGCGTGAGCGGGAATCGCCACCGCCAGGCCGGCTCCGGCGCAAATCAGCGAGGTCCAGACTCCGGACGAAATCAAGGCGGCATTGGCCATCACGCCCGCGGCTTTGATGTCCTCGAACGTATGCATAAGGCCCACGACGGTTCCGAGCAATCCTAGCAGCGGCGCGATTTGCGCGATGGTGGCCAGCAGATTCAGCTTTTCCTCCAGGCGCGGCACTTCGGTCAAGCCGGCTTCCTCCAACGCTTCGGCGATTCTTTCGCGACCTTGATCTCGATTCAGAATGGCGGTTTTCACGAGGCGCGCGACCGGGCCGGGCGTGGCGTCGCAGATGGAAATGGCTTCGACCACGTTATCGCGGCGCAAGACGTTGCGAACGCCGTTGAGAAACTCGGTGGAATTGATCTGGGCGCGATGGTAATGCAGGAATCGTTCGATAAAGACGACCACGGCAACGGCGCTGACAAACAGGATGAGCCAAAAGACCACCCCGCCATTCGACACTATAGCCGGCAAAGTTAGCATTGCCTCTTTATAGCTGGCCACGAAGGCAACTTCAAACAAGTTTGGAAGGCGATTGGCCCGTTCGCCACGACCCGCCGCTTTTGAACAGCTACCGACGCATCAATTGAACCGCCCTGCCAACGCCCACTCACGCGCGGTTTTCGCCCGTTTGCCTTTGCGCTTGCTTCTATCCTGTGCCCGGCAAATTCTTTTCCTCATGGAAAATCTTGACCAGTTCCGCAAGCTGTTTGAAATGCAGAAAGCCCTCAACGCCCGCATCGGCGTGAATACCGAAGGCATGAGCGAGGAAGAAAAAACCAAGTGGATCCTGAATTACTGCCGCGCCATGTCTCAGGAAATGGCGGAGCTGACCGACAGCGTTCCTTGGAAATGGTGGGCCAAATATCAAAAGTTCGACGAACAAAACGCCCGCGTCGAAGTCGTCGATCTGTTCCATTTCCTGATCAGCCTCGCGCAGGTCCTGGGCATGAGCGCCGATGACGTCTTCAACGCCTATTGCAAGAAGAACGAAGTTAATTTCAAACGCCAGGACAGCGGTTACGTCACCAAGGACGAACACGATTCCAAACACATCTGAGCCGGGCGCGCAGAAATCGAGTGACCTGGAACGACCTTTCCGGCAAGTTCAGCAGCGACGGGAGTTGAGGTGAAACCAGCCAACACATCGGAGAGCCTTCAAAATGAACGATCCATTGCCGTTTGAAGTTTCGGAATTTGAGCAACTGCTCCGCAAGCCCAACAGCGACGCTTCCGGCCTGGCGAGCTTCTTCACTGCGGGCGAAATCTGGGTAACGCGGGTGCCCGCCCGGCTCGATGTCATGGGCGGAATCGCCGATTACTCCGGCGCGAATGTCTGCGAAGCGGTTCTGGGTCGCGGCGTTTTGATGGCGCTGCAGGCGCGCAACGATCGCACGCTGCGCATTCGCACCATGCAGGCTGGAATGAAGGCCTTGCCGATCGAAACCCGCGTTCCCCTGGATCATTTCAAATCCGGCGATGGCCTGGCCGGTTACGCTGAAATCCGGGCGCTTTGCCAGGCCAATCCTTTGGCCAACTGGGCCTCTTACATCGTCGGCAGCATCTTCACCCTGCTCAAAGAAGAATCGGTGAAACTGCCCTACGGCTTCAATCTGCTGCTGCTCAGCGCCGTGCCGATGAACGTCGGGATTGGCAGTTCGGCCGCAGTGGAAATTGGCACCTTGAGTTGCCTGAACGCCTATCTGGGCTTGAAACTTTCCCCGTCACGCATCGCCCGGCTAGGTCAAATGGCCGAAAACCATGTGGTCGGCGCGCCTTGCGGCAGCATGGATCAAATTGCAATCACCAGCGGACGGCAAGGTTGCCTCGCGCACATTCTCTGCCGGCCCGGCGAGGTCAAAGGTGAAGTGCCGATTCCGCCCGGCACCGGCTTTGTCGGCATCAACTCCATGGTGCGCCATTCGGTGGCGGGCAGCCCTTACAGCGACACTCGCATCGGTGCGTTCATGGGCAAAAAAATTGTGAACGACCTGCGCGCCGGCACCGGTCGCGGCGCTTTGGATTACCTGACGGAACTTTCCATCAAGGAATTCTCCGAACAATACGCGGCTCAACTCCCGGAAGAGATCGTCGGCTCGGCTTTTCTTGCAAAACACAAAACGCACGACGATCCGGTCACGAAAATTTCCCCGGACGCCACCTACAATGTCGCCGGGCCGACCCGGCATCCGATTGAAGAAAATGAGCGCGTGTTGAAATTCATGGACGCGCTGCGAGCCGCCGGAACCGGCGACGAAGCCGCCCTGATCACCGCGGGCGAATGCATGTATGGCGCGCACCAGAGTTACCGCTTGAACTGTCACCTCTCGACCGAGGAAGTCGATTTCCTAGTGGAATCAGTTCGCCAACGCGGTGCCCGCAACGGGCTTTATGGCGCCAAAATCACGGGCGGTGGAACTGGCGGCGCGGTGGCGGTGTTTGGAAAAACCGAGGCGCTTCAGAAACACATTCCTGAAATCGCAGTCGAATACTCTCGGCGCATCGGAGTGATGCCAGATATCTTTGAAGGCACTTCGCCGGGAGCCACTGAGTTTGGCGCGCGCCGCTTTCAATTCAGCGCGCAAGGCTGGCAACGTTTCGTCGTTTAGCGTCGCACATGAACACCGTTCGCAAAGCAGTCATTCCGATCGCGGGACTTGGGACCCGCCATTTTCCGGCATCGCATGCCGTAAAAAAAGAGCTGTTTCCTGTGGTCGGTTCCGACGGCATTGCGCGCGCGTTGTTCCATTATCATCTCCTCGAACTTGCCGCCGCCGGCATTGAAGAAATCTGCATCATCGTCCAACCCGGCGAGGATGAAATGGTTCGCGCCTATCTTCGTGGCCCCGACGCTTCCTATCTGAAACGACTCGAAAAATATCCGGCGCTGCTGCAGGAAGCGGAACAGATGCGGGGCTTTGCCCGCCGGGTGAGCTTTGCCGTGCAGCATCAGCAAGAGGGCTACGGTCACGCGGTTTATCAGTCGAAAGCGTTCGCCGCCGGAGAAACGGTTTTGCTCGGCCTCGGCGATCATCTGTTCCGCGGCGCTCCGATTTCTCCCTATCGCGAATTGGCGGAAATGGCTTCGTCCTCCGCTGGCAAAAGTGTGTCTGCGGTCAACCGCATCAACGCCGATCAGCTTAAAGGCTACGGCACGATCGCGGGCCGACGCCGAGCGGATCAGCCGCGCTTGATCGACATCGCGTTGATCATTGAAAAGCCTGCCATCGCTGTCGCGCGGGAAAAGTTACACGTGGATGGCTTGCCGGAAGAAACCTGGCTGGGCTGGTTTGGAATGCATCTGCTTGCGCCGTCGATTTACGAGGTTCTCGAAGAGATGATTCGCGATGACGTGCGGGACAATGGCGAATTTCAACTCACGCGCGCCCAGGAAATCCAGCGTCAACGTGAAGACTATCTCGCCTTGGAAATGATCTCCGCGCGACGTTTCGATTTCGGCATTCCGGACGACTTTGTTCAAAGCGTGCAGGCTTTCCGCGCTCGCTAGAATCGGACCGTTGCCGCCGGCCTCCAAACCGAATCAGGTTTTCGCCGCTGATCTCTTCAATTTCCGGCGCTCCTCGAGGAACTGTTTCAAAACCAGTGCGTTGTTGTGTTCGAGATCGTGCGCACTGAACAAGAGCGTGAGATCGCCAGCTTGGGCAGCTTCGAGCAGCGGTCGCCAAACTTCGGGTTGGCGGGTTAACTGCGCGCGATAGCGTCGCTGAAATTCTTTCCATTTCGCCGGGTCATGATTGAACCAACGTCGCAATTCGCCACTCGGCGCGGCTTCCTTGGCCCAGCCGGTCATTTTCAAATCATCTTTGCGGACGCCTCGCGGCCACAGGCGTTCCACCAAAAATCGTTGGCCGTCCGCCTTTGCGGCCGGTTCGTAAACGCGCTTGGTTTGAATCATAACCCTCAACTCTCGTCTGGAAATTTCCAGAGGTCGTCCTTCCCAAACTCCGGACAGCAGGAACCCGAGCCTTGGTAACAATTCTGGCACAGCTTGCGGTCGCCGATTGGATACGCCCCAAACTGCCCGCACACGTCACACGCGGCATTCTCCTCAAACTGAACGCAGCGGGTTTCAGAACTCTTTGGTTGCTCCTCTTTCACGATTCAACCTCGCACGAAAAAACCGCTCGCACAATTCCGACTCAGAGATGGATGGCCGAACCAAACGCCTGGCCCGTGGCTTCATGCACCGCTTCGCTCAATGTGGGATGCGCGTGAATCGTGGCTTCGATTTCCTCGTGGGTCGCTTCGAGCGTGAGCGCCAGGCTGAGTTCGGCAATCATTTCCGTGGCTTCCGCTCCGACGATGTGCGCGCCCAACACTTCGCCGTGCGGTTCGCCGAAAAGAATTTTCACAAAGCCATCCACTTCACCGACCGCCCGGGCTTTGCCGCTGGCCGAGAATGGGAACTTGCCAACCTTGAACTTCACTCCCGTTTCCTTCGCCGCGCGTTCGGTGAGCCCGACGCTGGCCACCTGCGGCTGACAATAGGTGCAGCTGGGAAAAACAGTCACTTTCTTCGGCGCATGGTCGGTGAACATTCCTTCGACCGCTTGAATGGCTTCGTAACTGGCGACATGCGCGAGCAACGGCGGCCCGATGATATCGCCCGCCGCGTAAACGCCGGGAAGGCTGGTTTGATAACGCGCGTCGGTTTCGATGTAGCCGCGCGGCGTCAACTTGAGCGAAACGCCGCCAGGCAAGAGCGGTTGCACTCCGATGGCAACTAGGCAAATCTCCGCTTCCAAGGTTTCCTTTTGCTTTCCTTCCACCGAGATTTTCACCCCCTGATTGGCTTCCGCGCTCACGACTTTGGTGTTGGTTAAAACCTGGATGCCTAATTTCGCAAATGCCTTTTCGACGGCCTGCGAAGCTTCCGTGTCTTCCAGCGGCAGAATGTTGGGCATCATTTCCACCAGCGTTACTTTCGTCCCAAACGCGTTGAAGAAATAAGCGAACTCAACCCCGATCGCGCCGGCGCCAATAATGACGATGCTCGTGGGCTGTTTTTCCAAGATCAGGGCTTCGTGGCTGCCAATGACGGTCGTGCCGTTGAAGGGAAAATCCGGCATCGGACGGGAGACGACGCCGGTGGACAGAAGCACTTTCGCCGCTTCGAGCGTCTGCGCTTTACCGTCGTTGCCCTGCACGGTCACGACTCCCGGGCGATCCAGCTTCGCTTCGCCGCGGATGTAATCCACTTTGTTTTTTTTGAAGAGATATTCGATGCCGGCGGCGTTCTTGTCGGCGACGTTGCGGGAGCGCTTGATGATTTTTCCCCAGTCGTGGCTCAGGTTGTCAAAGCTGAAGCCGAATTCTTCGGCGCGATGTTTCATCAGGTGAAACAGTTCGGCATTGCGCAGGAGCGACTTGGTGGGAATGCAGCCCCAGTTAAGGCACGTGCCGCCGGCGCGATCTTTCTCGACGCACGCCACGCGTTTGCCAAGTTGCGCCGCGCGAATTGCGCCGACATAACCAGCCGGACCACCGCCAATCACCACCAGATCGTAAGCACTCATAAATCAAATCAGCATCAAGGTCGGGTTTTCAATCAACTGCCTCACCTCGGCAAGATATTGCGCGCCCACCGCGCCGTCCACCACGCGATGATCCGCGCTCAGCCCGAGCGCCATTCGGTGCGCCACCACAATCTCATCGCGCGCATTGACCACCGGCTTTTTCACGATCGCGCCCACCGCGAGAATGATCGCCTGCGGCGGATTGATCACGGCGTAAAAGCTTTCAATGCCGTAGCTGCCAAGATTGGAAACGGTGATCGTGCCGCCCTGGTATTCGTCTGGATTCAGCTTCTTCGACCGCGCGCGCGTTGCCAGATCCTTAACCGCCTGGCTGATTTGACTCAGTGATTTTTTCTGCGCCTCGCGGATAACGGGCGTCACCAAGCCATCTTCGATCGCCACCGCGACCGCGAGGTGAATGTCCGGATATTCGACGATGGCGTCGCCGGCAAAGGCAGCGTTGACGCGAGGCACTTTCGTGGCGGCCACGACCGCCGCTTTCAAAACAAAATCGTTCACGCTCAATTTTCCGAGGCCGTCCTTTTCCAAGCGCGTGTTGAGTTGAGCGCGCAGACGCAGCAGTTCGCCAGCATCGACTTCGATATTCAGATAGAAATGAGGAATCTGCGTTTTGCTGGCGAGCAGTCGCTCGGCAATGATTCGGCGCGCGCCCGTCAGCGCAATGCGTTTGCCGCCTTCCGCAGGCTTGATGGCTGGCGATGCGGCGGGCGCGGCTGCGCGAATCGGCACGGCGGTGACATCCTGGGCAACGATTCGTCCGCCAGGTCCGGAACCCTGAATTGCGCGCAGATCCAGTTGCTTGGCCGCCGCGATCTTCTTTGCCAGTGGCGAGGCTTTGACGCGATCCACTTGCAGGGGCACAGCACGTTTGTCTTTGGATTTATCTGGACGCGCGGAGGCCGTGTTTGGAGCGGGGACGGCTGCGGGCGGATGCGTTCCTTTGGCGGGTTTTGCTGTTTCGGTTGCCGGTGGCGGGTCTTTTTCCCCCGAGGCGAGCGCGGCCAATCGTTCTCCGACTTTCGCCTTGCCGCCCTCTTTGACGAAGACTTCGCTGAGATGTCCCGGATCGAACGCTTCCAATTCCATCACGGCTTTGTCCGTTTCAATTTCGGCAATGACATCGCCAATCTCGATCTGGTCGCCAATGTGTTTGCGCCATTTGACGACGGTGCCTTCGGTCATCGTGTCGCTCAACTTGGGCATTTCAATGTAAACAGACATGATCGTTTGCGGTTCAGGTGATGCTCAGGACTTTTTCGACAACGCGTTCCGGCGTGGGCAATTGAATTTTTTCCAACGACGGACTGTAAATCGCCGGCGCGTCCAACGAACAGACGCGCATCACCGGCGCGTCGAGATCGTCGAACGCTTTTTCCTGAACGGTTGAGGCGATCTGCGCGCTCACCGAACAGAACGGCTTGTTCTCATCCACCAAAACGGCGCGATGCGTTTTTCTGACCGATCGCAGAATGG
>JBQCEJ010000456.1:0-4201 GCA_051960355.1 Verrucomicrobiota bacterium
CGTGCAGGATTTCAATCCCAAGGTGCAGGAAGCGATTCATCGAATTCAACCGCGCGAGATGACGCAGCAGGCGATCGATTGGATGCGCGAGCTCGGTTACGGGTCGATCAACCTGGATCTGATTTACGGGCTGCCGCATCAGACGCCGGAAACATTCCGCGAAACGCTCGATACGGTTTTGGAGATGTTGCCGGATCGACTGGCCGTCTTCAGCTACGCGCACGTGCCCTGGATCAAGCCCGCTCAACGGATTCTCGAAGACAAAATTCTGCCGACGCCCGAATCCAAACTGGAGGTTTTGAAGCTCGTGATCGAGAAGCTCACGGCTGATGATCAATACGTTTACATCGGCATGGATCATTTTGCCAAGCCGGGCGATGAACTGGCCGTTGCGCAAAAGAACAAGCAGCTTCAGCGCAATTTCCAGGGCTACAGCACCCGCGCGGGATCGGACATTTATTCGTTTGGCATGTCGGCGATTTCTCAAATCCCGGATGCGTACTGGCAGAATGAAAAAGAACTGCCCAAGTATCAGGAAGCGGTGGATGCCGATCGCGTTCCGCTGCACCGCGCTTATTTCGTGACCGAAGAGGACAAGATTCGCCGCGAGACGATCATGCGCGCGATGTGCGATCTGTCGCTCGATTTCGCCGCGCTGTCGCAGAAGTTGGGCATCAACTTCGAACAACATTTTGCCGCGGAACTCGCTGCGCTGGCGCCATTCCAAGCGGACGGCCTGGTGAAACGTTCGGCCACTGGTCTGGAAGTCACGGACGCGGGCCGCCTGTTCATCCGCAACATCGCGATGTGCTTTGATAATACGCTTTCACCCGCGAGCGAACGCCGGCATTCCAAGACGATCTGAGGCGCAGTTGCGAATGCAGTATAGACCCATGAAATCCGTTGCAATCATCGGCGCAGGCATAACGGGACTGACCGCTGCGTTTTATCTGAAGCGCAAAGGCATTCCAGTCACCGTTTACGAATCCAGCGGGCGCGTGGGCGGCGTCATTCAATCGCTGCGGAAGGACGGTTACCTGGCTGAGTTCGGGCCGAACACGATTCTGGAAACCTCTCCGAAGGTGAAACAACTCGTGATCGACGCCGGCTTGGCATCGCGCCGGTTGGACCCGGATTCCAAAGCCGAAGCGCGTTACGTGGTGCGTTACCGCCGACCCGTCGAGATGCCTAGCAAGCCGATGGGATTTCTCACCACGGACTTGTTCTCGCTGAAGGCAAAGCTGGCGGTGGTGCGCGAGCCCTTCATCGCGCCGCGGCGGGATGGCGTCGAAGAGAGCATCGCGCAATTCGTCGTGCGCCGGTTCAACCAGGAATTTCTGGATCACGCGATCGACGCGCTGGTTGCGGGCATTTACGCGGGCGATCCCTACAAACTCTCGGTCACGCATGCGTTCCCCAAGCTGAAGGCGTTGGAGGATAATTACGGTTCGATGATCAAGGGCCAGATTCTCGGCGGACGCGAACGCAAACGGCGCGGCGAAGTCGCCAAGGATCGCGCTCCCAAATTCTCATTCGATGAAGGTTTACAGGTGTTGCCCGACGCGCTGGCGGCGCGACTGGGCGATGCGGTTCAACTCAACACGGTCGTCACTCGCCTGATCGAAACGGCCGACGGTTGGAACGTCCAAACCCAATGCGAAGGTGAAAGCGCGCAAGCCGAGCACAGCGCGGTGATCTATTGCGGCACGGCGTTCAAGCTCGCGGAACTGCAGGTGGAAGCCAGGCGGGCTTTGGATCTGCCGACCTTCTCGGAAATTCGCTATCCGCCCGTCGCCAGTGTGGTTTTGGGATTTCGGCGCGAAGATGTCGCGCATCCTGCCAGTGGCTTCGGGATGCTGATTCCCAAGATCGAAGGGTTCAAAATTCTGGGAACCATTTTCTCGTCAGCGTTGTTTCCGAATCGCGCCCCAGCGGGTCATCTGGCGGTGACCAGCTACATCGGCGGGGAACGCTATCCGGAACTTGCCTCCTTGCCGGCGGAGAAACTTTACGAAGTTGTGCTGGAAGACCTGCGCGTTTTATTGGGCGTGCGAGGCGAGCCGACCTTCCGGCATCAATTCTTTTATCCCAAAGCGATTCCGCAGTACAACGTTGGTTACGGCCGCTACCGTGACTTGATGAAGGAAGTGGAAGCCCGAGCGCCCGGACTTTATCTCGCGGGGCATTATCGCGATGGCGTCTCGCTGAGCGATTCGATTATTTCCGGTTGCAATGTGGCGGAACGAGTTGAAAAGAGCCTGGTTTCAAAGCAACCTACGCCCGCATGAGCAAAGCTGTCTTGTTGGTTAATCTTGGTTCGCCCGATTCCCCGTCAGTTCCGGACGTGCGGCGATACCTTAATGAATTCCTGATGGACGGCCGTGTCATCGATGTTGCCTGGCCGATTCGACGGTTCATCGTCGGCACGATCCTGATCAGTCGCCCCAAGGAATCTGCGCACGCCTACGAAAAGGTGTGGACCAAGGAAGGCTCGCCACTCGTGGTCACCAGCCAGCACGTCCAGGCCGCGCTGCAAAAGCGCGTCAGCGTGCCGGTGGAACTGGCCATGCGTTATCAGAATCCCTCGATTGAATCCGCAATCAAAAGTCTGGCGGGCAGGGGAGCTGACGACGTTCTGCTGATTCCGCTGTTCCCGCAGTACGCGATGTCGAGTTATGAAACCGCCGTCGTCCGGGTGCGGGAAGTCGCCGCAAAGCTGGCGCCGCAAATGAAAATCACGGTCCAGCCGCCGTATTATAATGCGCCGGATTTCATCGCCGCCCTGGTCGCAAGCGCGGAGCCTTTCCTGAAGGATTACGATCATCTGCTGTTCAGCTATCACGGCATTCCCGAGCGGCACATCAAGAAGTCGGACACCACGGGCTGCCATTGCTTGAGCCGCCCGGATTGCTGCGAGGTGGCCAGCCCGGCGCATGCGACGTGCTATCGCGCGCAATGTTATCAGACCACCGCCGCCTTTGTGGCCAAGGCGGGTGTGCCGGCGGGAAAGTATTCGGTTTCGTTCCAGTCGCGGCTGGGGAAAGATCCGTGGCTCAAGCCTTACACGGATTACGAATTGGTGCGTCTGGCGCAGGAGGGCAAAAAGCGGATGCTCGTGATCTGCCCGGCATTTGTGTCCGATTGCCTGGAGACGATCGAAGAAATCGGAATGCGCGGCTGCGAAGATTTTCTAAAGGCGAGCGGGAAGGAGTTCACGCGGATTCCATGCATGAACGAACATCCGGCGTGGATCAATGCCCTGGAGAAAATGACCGCGAAATTCCTCGCCGCTGAAACCAAAACCGCTGCGGTCAACGCGTGATCGGTGGGCTGATGCGGATGGGGCGGAGCACGGGTTCGACCAGAATCAGTTGCGCCAGTTGCTCGCTGATGGCGAGTCGGGAATTGCAGACCTGACAGATGAAGTTGTTCCGGCTCGTGACCAGCTTGATGATCTGATCTTCGCCCAGGCCGATCTCACGCAAGCGATTCTGCACTTCGGGCGTGGCGCAAAGCTGTTTGATGCGGACCGCCACACCACTCTGAACGCGGCTCAACGGACAAACGTCGCACTGCGCTTCTTTGGCGGAGCCGTTGCTGTTCAATTCCAGATTCATGCTGGCCAGAATGTGGCTCAATTCAGGTCGAGACGACCAACCCGCAATTGTCTTTTGCTGTGCTGAAATTGCGAAGTCTCGCCCGGGGCTGGCGCCTACTCCTCGAAACAGACCCGGGAAGGGTTGCAGGCCTGCACGCTCACCTGCTGTTCGTCGTAGCCGACTTCCGTGAGCGTGCGATTGCACCAGCAGCGGCTGGAATGGGTGAATTGCTCGTCCGCGACCGCGAAGACCTCTTCTGCCTGTTCGGGAATGTAGAGCTTTTTGGTTCGAAGATGTTTGCAGCAGTTGCAGGGCTTCATATCAGGCAATGAGTTGCAGAAGTGTGCGGCGGATCAAAGCGCGGGCGATCGGGATTTTGTAGCCGTTGTGCTCGTAAGCCGTGGCGTTTTGCAGAATGAGGTCAGCGGCTTTCTCGGCGGCGGCTTCGTCCAGGGTTTTGCCTTCCAGAAAATCATTCGCGGCCTTGACCAGATGCGGCGTGGGGGAAATGGCGCCCAGCGCGATCTTCACCTGGCTGAGTTTTTTCCCATCCACTTTGGCGGCGGCGGAGCAACTGACGAGCGCCCAATCGAAAGCGGCTT
>JBQCEJ010000457.1:0-10679 GCA_051960355.1 Verrucomicrobiota bacterium
ACCAGGTTCGCCCGTTATAAATATCGCCACCCGGCGAAGCCGACTGCGGGAGATCGGGCCGCAGCGGAAGCGGTGTTTGCGCAGGGCGCGAAAGCGCACGGCGGGAACCGTTTTGCCGAAGCCATTCGGTTTTACCAGCAAGCCACGCAGTTGGATCCGGCCTTCTTCGACGCGTTTTACAACCTCGGCTTGGCCGCCTCCGCCGAGGGAATTCTGTCTCAGGCTTTGACAGCGTATGAGACGGCTCTGGCCATTGAACCGGATTCATTAGAAGCGCGGTATAACTTTGCATTGGCTTTGAAACAGTCGAATTTCATCCTCGATTCCGCCAACGAACTGGAAAAAATCCTCCAAAAGTATCCAAAAGACGCCCGAGTGCATGTGATTTTGGGCAATCTCTACGCCCAGCAATTGGGAGAGCCGCTCAAAGCCAAGGCGCACTATCAGAAGGTTCTTGAGCTGGATCCCGCAAATCCGCAGGCCTCGGCCATCGGATTTTGGCTCACGTCCCACTGACCCGTCTGGCACAGAACTGGCTCGGTTCGATTGGGCCTTTGCGTTGAACGACACAAAGGCTCCAAATCAAATGAGCATAAATCTGCCTTTTAACTGGTTCGACGTTCTGGTCCTGATCACGCTGCTCTACGGCCTGCGACAGGGGCGAAAGCATGGAATGTCTGAGGAACTGCTCGGCATGTTGAAGTGGCTGACCATCGCGATCGGCTGTGGCTTGATCTGCGTGCCTGTGGGGAGTCTGATCGCCTCCGGCGCTTCCTTCAGCGAGCTTTCTGGAAATATCATCGGGTACATCTGTTGTGCGTTGTTGATCACCGCCGGGTTCGCAGCCTTGAAAAAGGCTTTGGGCGGCAAACTGATCGGCAGCGATATCTTTGGAAAATCCGAGTTTTACCTGGGAATGTTGGGCGGAACCATCCGCTTTGCGTGCATCCTGCTCGCCGCGCTGGCGCTCCTCAATGCGCGCTATTACAACCGCGATGAGATCAATGCCGCCGTGAAGTACCAGAATGATGTTTACGGCAGTAATTTTTTCCCTAGCCTGTACGAGGTTCAGGCGCAGGTTTTTCAAGGCTCGATAACCGGACCGTGGATCAAAAACCAGCTGGGCTTTCTGTTGATCAAGCCAACAGCGCCGGAAAACAAACAATTTAAACAGCGGGAATTTGCTGTGCCGTGACCTTCTTTGGTTGCTCGCTCAGCGGCCGCGAGTGACTAAAAACAATGGCCGGACTGTTCTCTTCCTCGACACTCGAACGCATTCGCGCCGCCAGTGACATCGTCGATGTAATTGGTTCCTATCTCCCGCTCAAACGCGCCGGAGCCAACTTCGTCGCCCTCTGTCCGTTTCACAAAGAAAAGTCTCCCAGCTTCAACGTCAATTCCGGCCGCCAGATTTTCCATTGCTTTGGCTGCCACAAAGGCGGCGACGTTTTCACCTTCGTCAAGGAATACGAAAACATCGATTTCGTCGAAGCGGTCAAGCGTTTGGCCGATCGCGCCAAAATTCCGATGGAATACGAGCAGGGTGGCGTGGAACAGCAAACGCGTCATCTCAAGGACAGCCTGCTGCAAATCCACGAAGGCATCACCCAACGCTGGCAAAGCGCCCTGGCCAATGAAGCCTCTGGCCAGCTGGGGCGCGATTACCTCGCCAAGCGCGGCGTTTCGGCGGAAGCCATCAAGCTGTTCCGCATCGGCTGCGCTCCCGAATTGTGGGACGACACGGTCAATTGGGCGAAGACCAAAGGTCACGATCTGGAACTGGTCGAAAAGGCGGGCTTGATTCTCCGCAAGGAAGGCAGCGATCGCTATTACGATCGTTTTCGCGGGCGATTGATTTTTCCAATCTGTGATGAGCAGGGCAGGGTGATTGGTTTCAGCGGGCGGGTGTTGTCGGGCGACGAAAAGACAGCCAAGTATGTGAACTCGCCGGAGACGCCGATCTTCACGAAAAGCAAAGTTTTCTTCGGTCTCGATAAATCCAAACGCGCCATTCTCGATGCTGGTTTCGCGATCGTCTGCGAAGGGCAACTCGACCTGATCGCGTGTTTCATGGCGGGCGTGCAGAACATCGTCGCGCCGCAGGGAACCGCGTTCACCGACCAGCATTCGCGGATTCTCAAGCGCTACGTCGATGAAGTCGTGCTCTGCTTCGATTCCGACCTTGCGGGCCAAAACGCGGCGGTGCGCTCGCTCGATCATCTCTTGGAATCGGGCCTGGCGGTGCGCGTCGCAGTCGTCCCTGCGCCGCACGATCCAGACAGTTTCATTAAAGCTTCAGGCGGCGAGGCGTTCCGTCAACTGATCAAGAAGGCGGACGGGTTTTTCGACTACTATCTCAATCGCCTCTGCGCAACGAACGAAACCAACACCGACAAAGGCCGTTTGGCAGTGTTGCACGGCATGGCCGAAGCCGTTCACAAGACGGGCAACAATGTTTTGATCGACAAATACGCGCAAAAGACTGCTCTGCGGCTGGCGGTCGCTTCCGACGCAGTGCGGGCGGAGTTTCGAAAAGCGGGTCGGAATCAAAGAGGCCCAATCGAAGAAGCTGCGGAGGAATCGGTTCCATCAGAATCCAACACGCAGCCTCTCTCAGCCCATGAACATTGGTTGTTGAAGCTGCTGTTCCTCGACGAGCAACTCGCAGATTGGTGTGTCGCGAATCTCGACCTGAATTGGATACAGCATCCATTGGCGCGTCAGATTGTGGCCAAGCGTCTCAAAATTCAGCAAGAAGGTCGTTGGAGCAGCCTCGGAACATTTCTCGACGAATGCGACAGTTCCGAGATGCGAAATCAGATCACGGAAGCGGCCACGGAAACGCGACCGATTCCCAATCCGCCCCAGCAACTTGCGGATGTTGCGCTCCGGTTGCGAACTCAATTTCTTGACCGCGAACTGATGAAGCTGATTCATCGCGCCAATCAACCGGACATCAGTGACGCGGAACGCATTGAGTTGCTGCGCGAGCAACAAGCCCTCCGCACGCTCAAACGTCAAACGCTGCCGCCGCCAACGGTTTAGTTTTCACAATTGCGCAGTCGGGTCGAATCCGTGGCCTGACGCCGGCGACGGGTTGGCTTTTGGAACCTACCGGTACAATCCCGATTCGGAATTGTAGATGAGCTGGACGGCGCTTTCGTGTTTGCTCAAGCGCGTGCAGGAATTCACCGCAGCATCAATTTGCCGACTGGCTGGCCAGCGTCAGCCCTTTCGTGCTTGCTCGGTCCTTAAGTTGACCTTTTACTACGGCCAGCAAATTGAGTGAGGCTGTTATGACTATCTACGTAATCTGCTTGGCCTTGGGTTTGTTGTTCACGTTGATCAGCGTCGTGGCCGGGCATTTGTTCGATCACGGTGGCGGCGGCGATGTTGGCACCGGCGGACATGCTGAGGCGGGTTTTGACAGCAGTGGCGTGCCGGGAGTTTCTTTTTTCAGTCCCACCGTGCTGGCGTGCTTTGTGACGGCGTTTGGGGCTGCGGGTGTGATTTTCACCCGCATTGAAGCGACCAAGAGCGTTTGGGTCAGCGCGCCGCTTTCGATGGTCGTGGGTTTGATTCTGGCCTTCGGCGCTTTTCTCCTGTTCAACGCCATGTTCAAAGCAACGCAAGGATCGAGCGAATCGCGGGTGGCTTCGCTCGTCGGCCAAACCGCTTCGATCATCACGCCCATTCCCGCCAATGGCGTGGGTGAAATCGCCTACGTGCAGGGCGGCACCCGCTACACTGCGCCTGCGCGAACCGAACACGGTGAGCCGGTCGGCGCTGGAAAACCGGTGCGCATCAATCGCATCGTCGGCACGCAATACTTTGTCGAAGTCCTCAATTAACGAAATCAAGGAAAGGAAACTCAGTGCAATTCACACCTATACTGGCCGAAATCGGCAATATGACCCTGGTCGTCGGCGGCGTTGCCGCCTTTCTGCTCGTGCTCTTCATGTTCCTCGGCATCTGGGCGAGCCGATACACGAAGGTCGGCCCCAACCAGGTGCTCGTCATTTCCGGGCGCAAACATCGCATCATGGATCCCGATGGAACGGCCCGCGAAATCGGTTTTCGCATCGTCAAAGGCGGCGGCGTCTTCGTCTGGCCGGTTTACGAAAAAGTGGACATTCTTTCGCTGGAACTGCTGACCATCGACGTGCAGACCCCGGAAGTTTATACCAGCAAAGGCGTGCCCGTGCGGGTGGACGGCGTGGCGCAGATTAAAGTGAAGGGCGATGATATTTCCATTGCGACTGCGTCGGAACAGTTCTTGAGCAAGAGCACGGACGAAATCAAGAACGTCGCCATGCAGACGCTCGAAGGTCACTTGCGCGCCATTCTCGGAACGATGACGGTCGAAGAAATTTATCAGAACCGCGCCGCCTTCGCTTCCAAGGTTCAGGAAGTCGCCGCGGGCGACATGGCCAACATGGGTTTGGGTATTGTCAGCTTTACCATTCGCGACATCCGCGATGGCCAGGGCTATCTGGAAGCGTTGGGCAAACCACGGATTGCGCAGGTGAAACGCGACGCGCAGATCGCCCAGGCCGAAGCGGATCGCGATGCCATGATTAAATCCTCGCAGGCCACGCAAGCCGGACAGGAAGCCAAATTCGCCGCCGATTCCAAGATCGCCGAAGCGCAGCGCGATTATCAGTCCAACGTGGCGGGTTACCAGGCGACCGTGAACCAGCGCAAAGCGGAAGCGGACCTGGCTTACGATTTGCAGAAATTCAAGACCGGCCAGTTGGTGAAGGCTGAAGAAGTTCAGGTTCAAATCATCGAGAAGCAGAAGCAGATTGAGTTGCAGGAACAGGAAATCAAGCGCCGCCAGAAGGAGCTTGAAGCCAACGTTCAAAAGCCCGCCGACGCGGAACGTTACAAAGTCGAGACGCTGGCAAACGCCACCAAGTTCCAACTGGAAACCGAAGCGGCGGGTGCGGCTTCGGCTGCCAAGGCCAAAGGTTTCGCCAACGCCGACGTTTCCAAAGCCACGGGTATCGCCGAAGCCGAAGCGAACAAAGCTCGCGGTCTGGCTGAAGCGGCAGTCATCGAAGCGCAGGGTAAAGCCACCGCTTCCGCGATGCAGGCCAAAGCCGAATCATTCAAGCAATACAACGGAGCGGCCGTCATCGAAATGATCGTGCGCATTCTGCCCGAAGTTGCCGGCAAGGTCAGCGAGCCGCTGAGCAAGACCGAGAAGATGGTCATCATCAACAGCGGAAACGGACCCGGCGGCGGCGCGAGCAAACTCACCGGCGACATGACGCAGATTATCGCGCAATTGCCGCCGGTCATCGAAAGCCTGACGGGTGTGAAATTCGAGAAGCTGCTGGAGCAGGTGCCCGCGTTGAAAAATGCCATGGCGAAAGACACGCCGGAGCAGAAGTAAACTGCGACCTACAAACACTGCGGCGTCGGAATCCCCGGCGACCGCAGTGGAGAAGAGCCTTGAAGGCGCGCTGATGGCAGGTTTACGTTGTTGCCGTCGGATGTATTTTGGTCCGCCATTGGCAAGCCGTTATGGCTCCTGAAGAAATCATCACCTGGCTCAAAAGGAAGCGGAAGCAGGAAAGAATCTCAGCAAGCTTGTATGCAGCGGCGACACTCTCCGGCGGACTGTTTGTTCTCGGGCTAAGCTTCTCCTTCGTTTTCTCCGCAGCGAAATTGGTTCTGCTCTCCTTCTTCCCGCTTTCCCATCTTGTCACAGCCGGAAGCGCGCTGATTGCATCCCTGGTCACCGCGTGGATTTTTGCCGACACTCTTCACGCAGAGCGCAGTGACATGTCGGGTCTGGTATCGTGGCTTTTTCGTGAGTGCATCGGCATCGGACCGCGCTTGATTCTGGACGGCTACCCGTATTTGAAACGTGCCCAACGTTTCGCGCGAATGGACATTGAGCGGTGTGCAAATGTCCTGGCCAGCCTGGCTTTCCGGAATGTTCCAACCTTTCAGCGGGATTTGCTGCGGCTCTTCCCGGATTTAGATTGGGCTCAACTCAAGGAGGAACTTCGCTTGCTCGAAGGCGTCATCTTTTTCAAACCCGACGAGCTGCGGGTTGCCTTGACGTTGCCGCTGCGATTGGAACTGCGCCAGCTGCTGCCGCATCGTCGCCGGGTGGAAATTCCAAGGGAAGAACCGCGCGCTGTTCCCGTCAATGAACCTCAGGTTCTGAGTCCGGCGGAGATTCTGGGCGTGGCTCCCGCAGCCACCTTGGCAGAGATCAAAACAGCCTATCGCACTCGGATCAAGGAATGTCATCCCGACCGATTTGCGACCATGGATGACCATTCAAAATCGTTGGCGGAAGAATGGACCAAGTCGCTCAACGCGGCGTATGATATCTTGATGACGCAAGCGCGGAGGCAAAATCAAAGTTGAAAGAATCTATGAAACTCTTCGAGGCCATTGTGAATGCGAATCATCGCGCGGTCGCCGGTGACGCCAGTGCGGGATTACGCCCGGCGGATTACGAAAATGAACTGCCGGTCATTGCGCTGACGTGTGTGGATCCGAGATTGAACGCGCTCTTTCCGAATGTGCTGGGCTTGCCGGGCGATCAGTTCATCTGGTTGCGCAACGCGGGCAACATCATCACGGGTCCGATGAGCAGCACCATGCGTTCGTTGGCGCTTGCGTGCGCGGTCAAGGGCGGACGGGAAATTGCCGTGATCGGCCACACCGATTGTCAGGTCGGCAAAACGACGACGGTTCAACTGCTGGAACGCTTCAAGGCTCTGGGCGTTAACCGGCATCTTTTGCCCGAAAACTTGAACGAGTTCTTTGGCATGTTCGGCAGCGACCGTCAGAACGTCATCAAGGCGTGCGAATTCGTCCGCCAAAGCCCGTTGATTGGAGCGAATGTTCCGGTGCATGGATTGCTCGTGGACATCGAAACCGGCAAGCTCGAATGGCTGGTGAATGGCTATGAAACCTTTGGTAAGTTGAACGACAGGTGGAACGAGGTCGTCAAGTCAGCGGACCAGACCGTCGATGCTTTGAAAGGCTTGGGTGATTTCCAGATCGGCGAGATGAAGTTTCCGGAAACCAAGATCGGTGAAACCGTGGCGAAAGCCGAGGATTGGTTGTCGCAGAAGATCGGCAACCTGGAGATGAAGCCAGCCACACCGCCCAAAAGTCCAATACCTGAATCGGCTGTCAACATTGCGGAAAAGATTGTTGGCTTCGCCGAAAAACACTGGCCCAAACCGGAGGACGCCACGGGAGTGCCACCGCAGATTCCACCGAAACTGCCTCAGCCGCCACGGATTCGTCCGCGAATGCAAATGCGCAAAGGCGGCAGTTGAAGTGAGATTTTCCCACGTCGCGCCGGCCATCTTGGCTGACCGAGTTTTTCCCGGATTGAGATTGCCATTTCAGTGGGCACTCGGGAACTTTACTGGATGAATGAGCCGGGCAGAAAAGTCAGTCGCGGTTGTCTGTACAATTTAGGCGTGGTCGGAGCGATGACGCTACTGGTTTTGATCGTGGCGTCGTTTCTTGGCTATCTCTATGCGAAACGGTTGATCACCGCCTACACCGATACTCAACCGATGCCCGTGCCTTCCGTGCAGATGTCGCGGCCGGAATTGGTTGGACTGCAAAATCGCATTGCCGTTTTCAGCCAGGCGGTGGAGCAGGGGAAAACTGTGGAGCCGTTGAAGATCACCTCGGAAGAAGCGAACGCACTGATCGAGTCCCACCCCAAGCTGGTCACCGTGACAGGCCGCCTTTACTTCAGCATGGAAGGCACGAATCTTCACGCGCAGGTCAGCATCCCCGCCGGTGATCTGGGGCTGCGTCCGCTGAAAGGCCGGTACTTGAATGCAACGGGCACATTCAAGATTGTGTTCACGAACGGCGTGCTGAATGTGAATGCGCAATCGCTGTCCAGCAAAGGGCAGGTCTTGCCCGAAAGCTTCATGCATCATATCCAGCCGCAGAACTTCGCCTTCAAACTCAACCACGATCCCCGGGCCCAAGCTGTGCTGAGCAAGGTCGGAGAGGTTCACATCCAGGACGGAACTCTCGTGGTTGTGCCCAAGCAACCTTAGAGCGTGCGTGAAAGCAGTTTGAAAGCGATTTCGTCCTGTCGCCGCCCCGTTCATCTGCGGTTCAATATTCAGTACGTGGAGGATTCACGAATTGACCGGAAGGCCTTCACCGCCTACCACTTTTGCCATGCGTAAAGTCATTGCGGAGTTTGAGACGTGCCGTGAGCTGGCACCGGATGCATACGGCGATACCGGCTGCCAACTATCCGGCCTGAACCACCGTGCGATGGTCCTGCGGCACGAGCGCTACACGGACACTGCGCACGACTCAATTTATCTGTTCGCCCGCCAACCCGAACCCGGTGCTCAGGTATTCATTGAAGTGTTCCCGGGCGGCGAGGCGAACCCGGATTGGCACGAGCGCGTTCGGTTTTACCACGAGCATCGAAGCGATTTCCGCCTGCCTGCCGGACAGAAGTTCGATCCCTCGTTTTTGGCACCCGCGGCCAGCGGCTTTGTGCGACATGAGGCCTTCCGCACTCGAGACGGACGCACGCGGTGGCGGGTGGTGCATGCGTATGCAGGAACGAGGCGAAACATCCTGCTGGTCTACTCGCTCGACGCGAGCGACTTCCTTAGCAGCCAGTTCTTTGCGGCAGTTCGTGATGGACTGACGCTGTCGGACGTGCCGGTCAGTAAGCCATTCCGGCGGTAGAACCCAGAAGAGTGTGTTGCTGCGGAGCGCAGCGGAGCCAGCGGAGCCAGCAAATACGCCATTGGTTGAACCGCTCTACGCAGGTGACGATGTGAGGAGTCTCCAATTCTCGATCAGAAGTGAGTCTCGTTACCTCGTCTCCTGCATGAATCGAACACGTGTAGCGTGGGGCTGGCGGGCTTCGGGGACTTTTCAGGCAAAAAGAAAAAGGACGGACCGGATCCGTCCCTGTGTTCGTGCAAGTAATGGTTCGAACGTGGTTCAGGCGTTCAAACAATCCATGCCGGCCATCAGGTGGCCATGTGCGAGACGGGATCGGTCCAGTCGCTCGTGCCCGTGCTGCCGCCGATGCCGCGGACCTGGATGCTAGACAGCGTGCCCGGGATCAGACCTTCCAAGAGGAAAGGGGGTTCAAAGAGTTTGATTAAGGGTCAAAACAACTTTTGCAAGGGTCGAAACAACTTGCTTGAGGCTTAAAACAGTTTGCAGAGCGCTCCTGCAGTTTGAAAATCGCTCCTGCTAGTTGCGGACGGTGACCGCCTCGATTGTTAGGGTCCAAACAACGTGCGGAACGACTTTGCGCGATGTCCAGGCTCTTTGGAGCGAACGGCTGTTTCCAGAAAGCAAGAAAACCTGTGAGCCAGGACGAGTTGGTCATAGTCTCGAGTCGATTGCGAGTTTTGCTCCGAGTGCGAATTGCCGCCAATCCGCGTCACATTGCTGACTAAATCCTTGCCCATCTCTGCGCAAAAAAGAAAACCAGCCGTTGGAAACACTTCCACGCCAGCAAAGGCGTTGGCCTGACCCGGCATCGGCGGGGTGAGCCAGTCGGAGCCAAAGCGCCGGAGGGTTTTCGCGTCCGAGGTGATTGGATGCACGCGATTCAGCCTCCCTTCGATGTAAAAAAGACCCGCCGTGCGGCGCATCACTTCCACGAGTTGTTTGGCCTGCGCCAGGTCGTAGCCGGCGCGCGCCGCCAGTTTGAAATGAACGGTCAATCCCATAAGGTTTCCCTCAACAATGTTCCTGCAGGTCGGCCCCCGGCGGTTTCTTGCGTAGGCGATTTTATTGCGGGGCCCCGCCGTCCAGCAGGTTCCAAAGGTCTTTGTAGGCTTCGCCGAGATGTTCCAACATGAACAGGTCGCCCCGCTGCGTTGCCTCAAAGGCGACTTCGTTGATGATGGGGATGCGCGCCGCTATCAACTGCATATCTTCCTGAGTCAAATGTCGCGGGTCCGATAGACCCTCTTCATTCAAATCTTCCATAAGGTCCTCCCGCTCTTTGTCGGGCAGGCTGGTATCGAAGATGGCATCTTCCCAATAGGCTTCGGCGTCGGGATCCTCACCGACCAACGCCAGGGCAATTCGGGCGTTCGGGTCCTGAAGTTGTTGCTTGGGCTGATTCGCCGACGGCTGCGGTTGGGCCGGAGCGGTCGCAGATGGTGGCGCTGTTTTTGTTTCGCTGGGCGAGGTCGCTGTTTCGATCGGAAGTGCTGGCTTCGGCGACGCAATTTCCTGGATTGGGGGCGACGCCGGTTGAGCGGTTGCCTGAACGGCCGGACGTGGCTTTACAGTAGTAATTTCCGGTGCGGGCCGGCGGTTCAGCATGATGCCGGCAACCATGCATCCGATTAAGACAATCAAACCAATGGCGAGCGCTTTTGTTTTCATAAACAATGATCATTTGTGTTGCTTCCAGCGACGCAGGTTCATGGTAATGCGACGGCGCATTCGCTTCCATAGGTATTTCAATCACTTGAGTTGCCTGACAGATCGAAAGGTGTGCGATTTCCTTTTGAGGCAGAAAAAACTGCTCCCGCTATGATCGGCTTCGTTGGGAGTCGGTTGGTCCAGCACACAGCACGCAGATCGTTGAGGTGGCCGGCTCCGGTTATGCCGGCTGTCGGAAAGCAGCGTGTGCGTTTGCGTCAAAAATTGGCGATTGTGCGGGGCGATCGGTGTAG
>JBQCEJ010000458.1:0-6652 GCA_051960355.1 Verrucomicrobiota bacterium
AGATAGGGAAAAACGTAACCGGCGTCCTTCGCCTCGCGCTTCATTGGCTCTGGTCCATCCTGCGGGTAATCACCGGCGTCATTTGAGCTGATTGCCACGATCGCAGCGCCTTGCGGCAGATAATCCCGACCCAACTGCGCCAGTCCCGCGCGAATGTGTTTCACGTACGGGCAGTGATTGCAAATGAACATCACGACGAGCGGTTTGCCTTTGAAATCAGCGGGCGAAACCATCTGGCCATTCACGTTCGGCAATCGAAAATCAGGCGCAACCGTGCCGAGCGGCAGCATTGTGGAATTGACAGCAACCATGCGAAAAATCTGCGATGCGATGCCCCTCTTGTCGATTGGAAATATCCCGCACCTTTCAGCCAGCCGTTTAAACCTTGAAACCGTGGGACGCCCTTGCTGTCATACCGCCATGAAAACAGGAGTGGACTTCTTTTTCGACCCGCAATTCGCCCTCATTCACGGAATCGGAAATTATGTCTTCCTCGGTTTTCTGGCGGTGATCGGCGCGTTTTATCTGACCTTCATCATCGTGTGCCTGTGCGAACGCCAATATCTCACGGGCGATATTGAACCGGTCACCGAGCCGTTCCCCTTCACGCCCTCGCCTTATTGGACCGTGACTCACCAGGAAGCTTTAGATTTCGGACTGCACCACGCCGGAGATTTCGCGACGAAAAAGAAAACTTCGATCGTGAAAGGTTTGCAAAGCATGTTCCTCAGCCCCGATCGCCAGACAATCGTCGCCGTTGTTTCCGGTGCAGCCGCCGGGGCGAAGGTGAAGCGAACTAATCTCCGCTCGCGGCTGTTGACCGGCCGCGTTCTCGAATCGTCGGACAGCTACGGCACGCCGGATTTCAGCGGTGTGGTCGATCGCGCCATTTTGCTCAATGCCGGGATTGTTGAGTTGATGAACTTCCATCTGCAACGCATCCAGAATTCAGGTTCTAGCGCGGTGCCTTTCAGCCCAAGCGCCGTGCTGGAAGAATATGAGAAATTCGATGTGGAACGCGGGCAGCGTTGGGTTTTGCTCGGCCTGGCCAAATGGGTGGACCCGCAACGAACCACCATTCGCATTACGTTCCGCGGTGCGTTGAGGCTCACGAAGAATCTCTTCCGCGCTTCCGCTCAACTCAAGGATCAACAGCACCGCACGCACATCCTGCGCGCCGGAGCCAAACGGCGTTCATCGGCTTGATGCAAGCTCCACCGCCGCGCTGTGATGCAGTTTTCAAATGCTACGGCAAGGCAGCGCTTGGGATCGCCGCGGGCTGAACCTCTGTCTCATGAAAAAACCTGCGCCAGAAAACCAAAGCGACTAGATTTTTGCGCATGACGCTCGACCAGGCCAAAGTTCACCACGCCCAACTCGCCGCGGAAATCCGCCGTCACGATCGCGCGTATTACGTGGAAGGCCGCCAGATCATCACGGATCGCGAATACGACGCGCTCTTTCGCGAGTTGCAGGATCTGGAAAAACAATTCCCCCGCCTGATCACGCCGGAATCGCCCACCCAACGCGTCGGCGGCGCGCCCAGTGAAAAGTTTTCCCGCGTGCGCCATCTCGTTCCCATGCTTTCGCTGGATAAAATTGAAGCCAGCGATTATCCCAGCCTGGTCGAGGAACCCGACCGCGAGCGACGCAATCGCGCGCAGGACGAAAACACGCTCACCGAACTGCGGGCCTTCGATGCCACCCTTCGCAAACAGCTCCGCCGCGATGACGTGGAATACATCATTGAACCCAAGGTGGACGGCGTCTCGATCAGCGTTCATTACCACTACGGCAAGCTCGCGCTCGGCGTCACCCGCGGGGACGGCACGGAAGGCGACGACATCACCACGAATCTGAAAACGATTCGCGGCCTGCCTTTGGAATTAAATCTGAAGAATCCGCCCGCATTGCTGGAAGTGCGAGGTGAAGCTTACATGACCATTGCGGAGTTTGCCGCTGTCAACGCCCGGCTCGTCGCCGCAGGTGAAAAGGCGTTTCCCAATGCGCGCAACGCCACGGCCGGCACGCTGAAGCAGCTTGATCCACGGCTCGTGGCGCAACGCCCGATTCGCGCGGTCTTCTACGCCGTGGGCGCCTTGGACGGCATTGAGTTTGAAAAGCATTCGGAAATGCTGGAAGCACTGGCGCGTTTCGGGTTGCCCACCCAACAGCTCTGGTGGGTTTGCGACGGCATCGATGAGGTCTTGAAAGTTTACGCCGACAAAGTGGTCGCGCATTACGACGAAGACCACGATCTGCGCCGTCAGTTGCCTTACGAGATCGATGGCATTGTTCTCAAGGTGAATACCATGGCCGACTGGGCTCGCATTCCTGGACGCACTCGCGCGCCGGGTTACGCCATCGTTCACAAGCCAGTGCCGTGGATCACTCCGGCCGAAACGCTCCTGCGCGACATCACCGTTCAGGTCGGCCGCACCGGCGTGCTGACACCAGTCGCCGAACTGGAACCGGTCTTCGTTCAAGGCTCCACCATCGCGCGCGCCACACTTCACAACGAAGATGAAATCCGCCGCAAAGATATCCGCATCGGCGATACCGTGGTGATCCGCAAGGCGGGCATGGTCATCCCGGAAATCTTCGAGGTCGTCAAAACCAAGCGCCCGGCGAATGCGCAGGAATTCGATTTGCTCGCGCACATCCACGGCCAATGTCCGGCCTGCGGCGGCCCGATTGCGAAGGAGAAGGTTTCCGCGGGCGATGCCGAGGAAGTCGCCTGGCGCTGCCAAAACATTGCTGGTTGTCCGGCGCAACTCACGCGGCGCGTTGAATATTTCGCGCAACGAAAGGCGCTGGATTTGGAATCGCTCGGCGGCATTGTCGCGGAAAAACTCGTGGAGCGCGGCTACGTCAAAGATCCGCTCGACCTGTTCCAGCTCAAACTTGAACAACTCGGCAAGCTGAACCTGGGAACGGACGACGAACCCCGCACGCTGGGCGAGAAGAATGCCACCAAGATTCTCGATGCTCTGCAGCGCGCCAAAACCGCGCCCTTGCATCGCTGGCTGTTTGCCATTGGGATTCCCGACATCGGCGAAGTGACCGCGATCGAAATCGCGAAGTTCCACGATGACCTGGAGCAGGTCGCGCAGTCAGAAATGTTGAAAGCGATCCGGTCGTTGGGCGAAATGTACGCAGCGCTTCGCCAGGAAAGTTTGCCCGCAAAGAAGCAGGAGCTGCTCGATCTGGGAAATCGCCTGGTCAAAGAAGGCTGGGCTCAGAAGAGCGAGCGCTGGGCGAAGCTCGAACAAAAAGGCAGCAAAGCGACTCCCAAGTTTTTGCCGCAGATCGATTACGTCCCTGCCGGAAACGTCCTCGCGTATTTCCAATCCGCGCTCGGCCAAAAGCTCCTTAGCGGTTTGAAGGAACTCCATATTCACCCGCGCTCCACTCAGAAAAGTGCCGCGCAGGGAACGCTCGCTGGCAAGACGTTCGTTCTGACCGGAACACTACCAAGCCTCTCCCGCGATGAAGCTTCCGCGCTGATCCGCAACGCGGGCGGCAGTGTGACGGGGTCGGTGAGCAAGAACACCGACTTCCTGTTGGCGGGAGAAAGCGCCGGTTCAAAACTGGAGAAGGCCAAGGAACTCGGCGTTAAGATTCTTTCCGAAAAAGATTTCATGGACCTGTTGAAGACCGCTTCACAGCCAGCCGCGAAAAAGCAGAGCGAACTTTTCTGAATCCAAAGCGCCGTCGAGCCCGGCCGAGCCGCGATCAGAAATAGGCCTGATACAGCAGCTTCAGCGTAATCGCCAGCACGGCGGCGATGAAGATGGGACGAATAAAGCGCGCGCCATGCTTCACCACGGTGCGACTCCCAACGCGCGCGCCCAGCAGTTGGCCACAGCCCATGATCAATCCCGGAAGCACCAGCACGTGACCGCCAATCGCAAAGACCAGCAGCGAACTCAGATTACTCGCGAAATTCATGACCTTGGTGTACGCGGTCGCTTTGGTGAAATTGAACCCCATGACCAGCACGTACGCCATTGCCCAAAACGTGCCAGTGCCGGGACCAAAAAAACCGTCGTAGAATCCGAGCAGCATTCCGAACATCAGATCGAAGGAAGGGCATTTCAATTTGGGCGCTGAATCGGATTGTCCCAACGCCGGCCGCAGCAGCGAGTAAACCGCCACGGCGATCAGCAACAACGGAATCGAGCGCATCAGAAAATCGCGGGAGAGTTGCTGCACCAGCCACGTGCCGCTTGCCGCCGCCAGGAACGTGATCACGAAACCTCGTTTGCAATCCGAGACGTCCACGGCGCCGGCCCTGGCGTAATGCCAGGTCGCGCTGCCGGAACCAAAGGAGGCTTGAAACTTGTTGGTGCCAAGCGCATCGCGCGGGTCGAATCCAAAACTCAAGAGCACCGGCATGGTGATCAATCCGCCGCCACCGGCCACCGAGTCCACAAATCCGGCGAGGAATCCGGTGCCAAACAGGACGGGCCAGTGCCAGAGTTTCAGAGTCACCTGAAAAATCTATTCAGCCCTTCGTCGCGAAAAAAGTCCAAAGCCGATCGGCCAGGCGATCTGCAATGCACTACGCAGCAATCCCGGGTTTGCATTCGCTTTCGTGCCCGGTAAGTTGCCTTGGTGAACAACAACTATTCCATTGCCGCGCATTGGCCGGGCGATTTTGACGAAGCCGCTTTGCAAAAATGGGCGGAAGAAGTGCGTTCGCAGCTTCACGCGCCACAAGTCGATCTGGGTCTCGTGTTCATGACGCCGAAATTTTTTCCTCACGCCCAGCAGGTTTTGGAAGTTCTTCGGGTGCATGCAAAGATTCCCCTGCTGGTCGGTTGTTCCAGCCAATGCCTGATCGTCGGCGCCGAGGAGCTGGAGGAAAACGCCGGGCTCACGCTCGGCCTGTATGCTCTGCCCGGCGCGGAGCTGACGGCGTTCCATTTCACGCAGGAACTGGTCGAAGAATCGAACGGCCCGGTCTACTTGCGTTTGGAAACGGGCGTTGAACCGGAACAAACCAACGGCTGGCTGGCATTCATCGATCCGTTTCATCTCGACAGCGAATCGTGGTTGCGCGGCTGGAACGAAGCCTATCGAACCTTGCCCGTCACCGGCGGACTGGCCAGCGGCGACTTCACCGAACAACGCACTCAGGTTTATTTCAATGGCGAAGTGTTCGAAGAAGGCGGCGTGGCCATTTCGATTGGCGGCGCGGTCACCCTGGCGAGCGTCATCTCGCAAGGCTGCACGCCAATCGGCGAAACCTGGACGCTGACGAAAGTGGACGAAAACATCATTCACGAAATCGGTAATCGCCCGGCCTACGAGGTTCTGTCCGAAACCTTCGGCCAACTCACGCTCGAGCAGCAGCAGTCCGCGCGCGGCAACCTCTTCCTCGGCCTCGTGGTAAATGAATATCTGGAGGATTTTCATCGCGGCGATTTCCTCATCCGCAATCTGCTCGGAGCCGATCCCAAATCCGGCAGCATTGCCGTCGGCGCCTATCCGCGTCTCGGCCAAACCGTGCAGTTCCAGCGCCGCTCGGCTGCGGCCGCCACCGAAGACATGAATGAACTGCTCGATCGCGCGGGCAAAAAGCTGTCCGGCCAGACGATTTACGGCGGCTGTCTGTGCAGTTGCAACGGTCGCGGAGAAAACTTGTTCGGCAAGCCGAACCACGACGCAGCGAGTGTTCAGAAACAGTTCGGACCCATCGGATTGACGGGATTTTTCTGCAACGGCGAAATCGGGCCGATCGGCGAAAGAAGCTTTCTTCACGGCTTCACGGCGTCACTGGCGCTGTTTGTGAAAAAGACGGAAAAGTAATCTCCGCGGACGGAACGCTTCGATTCCAAGTCCAATTCGATCGCTTCAGCGCTTTTTTCCAAACTCCGCGTCCAGCGGAATCAGCGCGGTGACGATGAATCCTGGAATGGTCGCCAGCAGCACCCAGACGAAGAAATGCTGGTAGCCGATCTGGTCTTGCAACCAGCCGCTGGCCATCCCCGGCAGCATCAGGCCGAGCGCCATGAAACCCGTGCAAATCGCGTAATGGGCAGTTTGATGTTGGCCTTTCGCCACGTAAATCATGTAGAGCATGTACGCCGTGAAACCGAAGCCGTAGCCGAATTGCTCCACGGCCACGCAGGTTCCGGTTACCAGCAAATTCGTCGGCTGCGTGTAGGCGAGAAAAATGAAAATGGCGTCGGGCAGATGAATCGCCAGTGCCATTGGCCAGAGCCAGAATTTCAAGCCGTGCCGCGAAACCAGGAATCCACCGCTCAATCCGCCGAGCAACAGCGCAATGACTCCCACCGTGCCGTACACGAGACCGAGCTGCTGATTGCTGAGCCCCAGTCCGCCCACTGCCCGGGCGTCGAGCAGGAACGGGGCGACCATTTTCATCAACTGCGCTTCGCCAAACCGGTAAAACAACAGGAACAGCAGCAGAATGACCATGTTGGGCTTGCGAAAAAACGAAACGAACGTGACCCCAAACTCGCGAAAAAATTGGCTCAGGGAAACAGCGCTTCCCAAACGATCCGTCACTGGCCGCGGCAATTGCCATCGATGATACAAGCTGAACAACACGAACAACCCGGCAATGGCTCCGAACGCCAGCGACCAGGCCAGTTTAACATTGCCGGTGCGTTGAAGAAGTGCG
>JBQCEJ010000459.1:0-4586 GCA_051960355.1 Verrucomicrobiota bacterium
ACCGATGTTTGTGCGCCACCAGAGCTTAAGACCAAGCGGAACCAGAAATCACAGTCGCCCGTGAAAAAAGACCGGGGTCGAACGCTCCCCACTGCGCGTGCGTGCGCGACATTGAAGAGTTGTCCGGGAAAGAGCACGAAACATTCGTCCGCCAGCTGAATCGGATCCATCTCGCGCCATGGGTTCCATTGAACCGGCGAAGGCGGATTGATTTGGCCTTGCTCCGTCAATTCGGCTGAACGGCCGAAATAGATGGCCCGGTCGGGTGCCTGCCGGGACAGTTTCAGCATGGTTTTCACGAAGGTGGGTCGGAGAATATCGTCGTCGTGCAGGATGGAGAGCCACGGCGTGGAACAATACTCCATGCACGCATTCCAATTGTCGAACAGACCGCGATTTCGGGGGTTTCTGAAATATTGAATGCGATCGCCAAACTCGCCCGTGACCAGATCGCGAAGGGTGGGATCCGGTCCGCAATCTTCCACGACCATGACGCGCACGGGGATCGTCTGATTTAACGCGCTGCGGATCGCTTCCAACACAAACTCGCGGCGGCTGTAAACGGTGACGGCGATGGTGATGTCTTCAGCTAAAAGTGGCATGTCGAAATGCGCGGGGATTCTTTCCGTTTGATGCCGTGTAGGCAAGCTGTGATTGCGTTTGGGGTGGGGGTGATCAAAGTGCGTTAGAACGCTGCAAGGCTTTTAGGAGCGCGGCTATGGGCGCCGCGGCCTAGTCGCAGCAGGGTGGTCACTTTAACTTTGCCTCATTTCGGCCCTGCATTTGAAAGGGCGATCTTGCTGCGGCTGGTCTTGCAGACGCAACCGCGCTCCGGTCCAGCAACCACCTTAAGCGCAACCTAAAGGATTGCGGCTACGAAGGTGTTGGTGGAGTTGTTACACCCTTTTGCCAGCCCGATCATGTTCTGGGTTTGCGTTTGATTTATGCCCCTTGCATGATGACGCCCACGTGAAAGTCGCGATTCTAACCACCGACAACCGCAGTGCCTTTCAGCAGTTCGAACGGGAAACCCCTTGGTTTGGGGCCGCGCCGGAAGCCTTGCTGGCCGGGTTTGCTTCAATGCCGGAACTGGAGGTTCACGTCGTCTCCTGCACACGCCAACCGGTCAATGCCCCTGAGAAGCTTGCCGACAACATCTGGTTCCACAGCCTGCACGTGCCAAAGATCGGCTGGATGCGCACCGGTTACCAAGGTTGCATCCGCGCGGTCCGGCGGCGATTGCGCCTGATTCAACCTGATCTGGTGCATGGTCAGGGTACGGAACTGGAATCCGCGATTTGCGCGGCCTATTCCGGCTATCCCAACGTGATTACGTTGCTAGGCATCATGCGCGAGATGAGCAAAGTGTTCCGTTCCAAGCCGGGCAGTTTCCATTGGTGCGCCAGTGTATTGGAGAGCATTGCGCTGCGTCGTACTGCAGGCGTGCTCTGCAACAGTCATTATACCGAGGAAAAAGTACGCTCCCGAACGCGCAAGACCTGGCTTGTCCCCAATGCGATTCGGCCTGAGTTTTTCGCCAATCCGGTGTCAGTTACCCAGCCGCCGGAATGCACGCTGATGAATGTGGGCTCCATTTGTTCCTACAAGCGTCAGAACGAATTGCTGGATGTCCTTGAAGAACTGCACAAGGAAGGACTCCGCTTCAAAATGCAATTTGTCGGCGCGCCCGCCGAGGACGCGTATGCTCAAAGCTTCCTCCACCGGCTACAAAACCGGCCGTATGCTTGCCACTTAAAATTCAAATCCGTTGGCGACTTGATTGAACATTATGACGCAGGTTCAGCGTTGGTCCATGTGTCTTCGATTGAGACTTTTGGACTCGTGGTGGCGGAAGCGCTCTCCCGAAATTTGAAACTCTTTGGATTTAACTTGGGGGGCGTCACGGATATCGGCGCGGGCATGGAGGGCGCGGAGTTGCTGCCTGAAGGCGATTGGGCCGGTCTGAAATCCGCGCTGACGCGTTGGATTCAAGCAGGCCATCCACGACCGACCCAAGCGGCGCATGTGATCAGACAACGTTATCACCCGGCGGAAATCGCCCGGCAGCATTGGGATATTTATCGGAGTCTCTCGCGCTGAACGGAGCGAACGCCGGGTGCGTCCGCTATCATTTCCAAAAACCGAGCGGGTCCATTGCTCTAAGCCACAGCGTGCCCAGCTCGCCCCGGCAGCAGTTGGTTGTTGCCCGGACGAGCAGCTTTTGATTTTACATTTTCAAGGCTGTTCGTTGCTCAACACGGGCTGTTGGTCACGCGAACAAGGCTGTAAAATCAAAAAGCAAAGCTGCCCAGACGGCGAGCAGCCTTGCTAAAGCAAAATACAAAGCTGTTGGCGTGACGAGCAGCCTTGTTTAACTAAAATACAAAGCTGTTGGTCTCGCGAGCAGCCTTGCAAAACGAACGAGCAGCCTTGCTTTTTCATTTTTCAAACTTGCTCAAGCCTCCAGCAGGTTTGCTTCTGGTGGGCATATGTTAAACTTTTGGACAGTTTGTCCGCTGGATTGTCCTATCACGACGCCTGTCTTTTCCACTGACGCCCACAGCCGTTGGACTTCGGGGGAACGCCCCTGCGCTTGCCGGTTGAACCAAAGCCGGGATCCGGTTCTGCCTTAAAAACCACGCCCCCAAATATTTACGAAAGTGTCGAGGAGGAAACGGCTTCCGATCCAGGCTTGTCGCCACGTGCGGTTTTCGAGGTTGGCAGCATTTTTGCAATACACGCTTTTAGCAAGGACAGCATTGGTTAACAAAGGTCTTTGGGTTCTCTGGAATAAAAACAATTTGGTTCAGCCAGACACTTTGCGGTGTCTTGCCAGGATAGCAGGATCGGCACGTTTGCCGGTCACGCGTCTTAAACAGCGCGCACGAATTACGTACTGAAATCCCCAGGCCAGCCCGCAATACAGAAAGGAAAAACAGAAATGAAATCGAGCTACAGAACATCCCTCGCCTTTACACGGTTTAAAGACGGGGATTTGCTCACATTCGGACTCGGCCTGGTCAACGGGATGACTGCCAACCCGAACTTCCCCACTCCGGTGGTCACGCCGGAAGAACTCACAACCGTGCTGGTGGCGTATCGGGATGCGACATCCCAGGCAGAGAATGGAGGCAAGCTGGAAATCGCTGCCCGCAATGCGGCCCGCGCAGCCTTCATTTCGCCGGTGCGCCAGCTGGCCGCATATGTGGAAAGCATCGCCGGTGAAGACCTGACGGCGCTGTTGTCGTCCGGGTTCCAGCCCGTTACATCCAATCGCACGCAGATCGTGCTGCCTAAACCGGTGGTGCTGGATCTGATAAATGATCAGAGCACGAAAATGGCGTTGCGCTTGCGGGCGGTGCCCACGGCGCGCGCGTATGAAGTGCGGATCAGCACGGGCGCGAATAGTTGGCAAACGATCGGCATCTTCACGCAGTCGCGGAAGATTCTGCTGGAAAACCTGACGCCGGGCGTGACCTACACGGTCCAGGTTCGCGCGATCGGCGGGCTTACCGGCTACAGTGATTGGAGCGATCCGGTTTCGCACATGTCGCTCTAATACCAGCTGCATTCGTTTGAACCATTACTTGCTCAAACACGGGGGACGGAGTGGATTCCGTCCCCCTTTTTTGATCCGCGGCAGCCAACCTGAGTCGGCTCCAATCTTCTGGCGTTTCCCCGAGAAGAGTTTTGAGCGGACTCACGTCCGCTGCTACGGAGGAATATATCAACCGCCTGCTTCCGAATGGAATTGTGAAAGAAAAGGTCATATTGCAAGATGGGTGCGTGAACTTGCGGGAAAAATTACTCGTTCCTGAACAGCTCCCGGCGTGGCGTCAATGGCTCCGGGATCGTGGCCAGAGGCTGGTGGTTACCAACGGATGTTTCGATATCGTCCACCCCGGCCATGTGACGTATCTGGAAGCCGCCAGGAATCTGGGGGATGCCCTGCTGGTGGGATTGAATGCGGATGCCTCCGTGCGCGAGTTGAAAGGCCCCGGACGTCCGGTGAATTGTCAGGAGGACCGGGCGTGTGTGCTGGCGGCATTGGCTAGTGTGGATGGGGTTTGCTTGTTTCCCGAAAAATCCGCCGCCGCTTTTCTGGCCCGGGTGCAACCCGATATCTACGTCAAGGGTGGCGATTACACGCTGGAGACCATCAATCAGGAGGAGCGGCGCGTGGTTGAGAGCGTCGGCGGCCGCATCATTATCCTGCCGATTGTTCCCGGCAAGTCCACAAGCGCGATTCTCGAAAAAATCTCTCGGTTATAAGGACAAAGAACATCGTCACAGCCGAACTATGACCCAGCAGCACTGCCAAGGCGGCAGCCCGCGAATGCTGTCGAGGGAATCAAGGCGAGTTGCCGGTGCAGCTGTTTTCAATTCAGTTTTCCAATTAGCGAAGTTTGGAAAGCGCAAGCGTTCGGTTGAGAGTTGGTCATGTGCCGAGCCAGATATAAACCCGGCGTAAGCTTCGGTAAAGCCATGGCATCCGACCTTTCAGGGTTACCGCGATTCGGTCTGCTCCCAACCAGCATGTCGCCAAGGCTTTCAACCTGATCCAATGCAGACGCCATCCCAAAACC
>JBQCEJ010000460.1:0-4091 GCA_051960355.1 Verrucomicrobiota bacterium
AACCGTCGGCATTGATGTCCGACCACGAGCCCGTGCGGGCCGCGCGTTGCGCCTTCACATTGGCGTTGCTCGGGAAATAATAGCCGCCCGCATTGTTCAAGGCGCACCAGCTCAGGTTGTTCAAATTGGCCGACCAGCCGAGTGCCGCGGACAGGGCGACGCCAGCGGCCGTGAAAGCGTTGTTCCCCGAGCTGTTCAACCGGCGATTTTCAATTGTGGTGATGACATTGGTTCCACTGGAACAGGTGATGCCCGCACCGAGACAAACGATTTCGTTGTCGAACATGAACCACGATTTTTTCGCGACCAATGAACTGCCGTAGGCGTCCAGCGCCATGCCCGCCGCGCCGAACGTGTTCGACATAACCGTCCCGCCGACCCAGCGTTCCGGACTCAAATAATCCGAACCGGAGCCATCCGCGCGCGGCGTCAGATCGACCGTGGTGCCCGGGAGCCGATACGGATCCACTGTCGGCCAGAAGCCATCGGTGAACTGCGTGAGATCGCCATTCAGCAGATAAGTCATTCCATCGCTGATAAACCAGCCCTTGTAGTTTTCGTTATTGATCGATTCGTAATTGTAAACACGCGCCGAGCTCAGGCTCAGGCTGAAACCGAAACCGGGACGCAAATGCATCACCCGATCCATTCCCGGAAACTGGAAATGACCGATGAGTTCTCCGCGCGAAGCGATGGTCGAATCCGCCAGCAACTGGCGCGCTGGCCCTACCAGATCGAAGTCCACGAAATCGGTCAGAGTCGAAGTGGTGTCCGATTCATCCATGTATTTAACGAGACGTTGGAGCCGCGCCGCGTCGGCGGCTGGCGCCGACTGGGAGAGGCGCAACATGGCATTGATTGCCGATCGGCCGACACTGTAGCCCGTATAGTTGCGCGAAATTTCCCGGCCGCGCAGGTGCTCCAGGAGTGCGCCGCGATAGAGGAAAGGTTCGAACGAATTGAAGGCCCAGTTGACCACGTTCGTCCGCTGCGGATCAGTTACGGCCCAAGGCGATCCGTCCAGCCAGACCAGCATCGGCACCGCATCGCGAAACAGGTAAAGCCCGTAGCCTGCCGTGTACGGATGCGCGTTGTGCTGAATGAACGAGCCATCCGTGTAGAAGCCATCACCGCTCGTGACGTATTTGAAAATGCTGTAGGCGCCGCCGCCCGAGACATCGCTCAAGCCGTCGCGCGCCGCCGCGATCTTGGCACTGTTCCGGCCGACCACGCCGCGCACGCCCACGACTTCGGCTTTCCAAATGCGATTGGCGCCGGTCATCAACCAACCGTAATAGCTGGGTGAAACGTTGGCGGTGAACTTGTCGATCGGTTTGCAGTAATTGGTGATTTGTGTGCCGCTGAGCACTGGATACATCAGCACCATGCAGTCGTTGAGCGCCTGCGGAGCGCCGATTTCCCAGCTCCACCAGTTATCGTACAACACGCTGTTTTCATTGTAGCGATTGGTGTAGGCCCAGCCGAGCGCCAGGCTGATGTCGGCGGCGAGCGTTGCATTGCTGTACACCGACGATCCTTTTGTGGCCCAGCCGAGGGCCATGTCGCGCAAGCGGCTGTAGATCGTGACAATATCCGCGGAAACCGTGGTGCTGGCGGCGTCACTCCAAAGATAAGTGCGCCCGGCCGACTTGTTCATGGTGTTCCAACGATTGTTCGCCGTGGTGCCAATGCTGCTGACCCGGCTGGTGATGACCGGATCGGACAAGTTGATGTTCGTGCCGCCCGTCATCAGGTCGCGCCACGCGAACCGCAGATCGTCAAAGGAATCAGCCCGCGAGCCGGATGAAAGAACGATCATCAAAACGAACGCGCTGGCGAAGACGCCCAGGCGTTGGTTGAACCGATTTAAGCGGCCATGCAGGTTGCAATTCATTCGTCAATCAGACTTAGCGGAATCTTAACTCAAGCGGCGGCCGAAAAACCAGCGCTGTTAAGAATATTCTCACCGGATTGTCGGGCATGATCGAGACGCTCGAACACGCAGGGTTCACCAGTAGCCTTTGATGGCTTTTCGCGTATCAGTGTGGCCATCGAGAAACAGGTAGTTGCGGGAACGTCCGTGCGATGGCGAGGACGGCAGCTGGCCGGACCAGCCCGCGTTGGGCGTTCCCCATTGATCGGCATCGCCCAATGCCCTCACTTCGGTCAGCGGTTTTGCCGCAGCGATGGCCGATATCTTGTGCGGTGGGCTGGACTGGTAATATCCAAAAATCGGCCATGGCATCGGTTGCTGTCCCGGCCCGAAGCAAATCGAACCGCCTTTTCCATCGCCAGGATCTCCAACCCCGCCATTCGGCACAGTGTATTGAATATTGTTCGTCACCGAATTCGGATCCTTCAAAAAGCGCTCGTAAGCCGGACACACCATCACTTTGGCAAAGCGAAGCTGCGTGTCGGGTTGCGGCATGCCGAGATAGGGAGCGACGTAATAGGCCAGGCTGTAAGTGGTGCTGGCGGTGTAGGCAGCCGGCTGGCCAATGACCAAACCATCCTGAGCCCGTCCGCACAAGGTGTCGTTGTTGTCATCCACATACATCTTCAAGGCGATGTTGACCTGCCGAAAATTGGAAAGGCATTGCGTCTGAACGGCCTTCCTCTTGGCCTTGCTCACCGCGGGCAACAACATCGCGGCGAGAATCGCAATGATTGCGATGACTACGAGGAGTTCGATGAGAGTGAAAGCAACGCGGCGGGGGGCATTTCGGTGATCAGTCCGCTTCCATTCTGCGACGGCATTCATTATCACCACTGAATACCAGACCGCCTTGCGGCGCAGAATACCCCAATAGAGTTACCAACCCTGATTTCAGGCCTTTGCACAGCTTCAACCGGCAGGAAGACGAGCCCGCTTCCGCGGCGTCACTTGCTCAAGGTGTCGGTCCGAAACGGCGCTGCCGGCAGCCCCGCGCCATTGTACAAATTGACCGAAGGATCATTGGCCCATGCGTAGCGTACAAAGGCTGGCTCGCGGATCGCCGGATTGCTCACAACCACCGTATCGCGATCGATGCTGGCGTGCGCATCCACAAACTTACCGTCCGGAGCGGCAATTTCGAAACCGCTCAGCGGCGCGTCGCCGTGAATCACAAGGCCGCTCTCAGCATGATCAAAGCGGACCCGAATGGCATCGCCGTGAATGGAAACGGCCGCCATCACGGGCCCACTGGCCACAACCTTCCGACCGTAAGTGCCCGCCAGCGCGACCAGCGCGAGACGCCGACCCGCTTCCTGCTTGTTCTTCGGATGAATGTTGTTGCTGTCGCCAATATCAATCGTGACCGCCATTCCGCTGTTCGGAATGTGCAACGCATTCGCCTGACCTTCGCGGAAGAAAGCCCAACTGTTGCCGTTGCCGTCGCCCGAGTTGCCGTAGTTTGGAAGCTGCACAAAATAGAATGGGAAATCTCCGATCCCGAAATCCCGCCGCCAACCCGCCACCATCCGACTCTGCAGATCGGTATAATCGGCCGCACCCGAAGCTCCGCCGCTGGCGTTGGCTTCGCCCTGATACCAGATCGCGCCCTTGATGCGATAGCCCAGCAGCGGATGAATCATGCCGTTGTAAAGCTGCGCTGGCATGTATTGGCCGGAATTTGGCGGACCGGGATTCCATGGCTTCACCGGGGCCGGTTTGCCGGCGGCCTGCGCCGCGGCGGCTGCCGTTTCCCAGGATTTGAGAGCGGCTTCGAGCTGCTTTTGGCGCGCTGGCCAGGCCGCCACTTCGGCATCCTTGCGCTCCAGCAATTTTTCGTAACCCGGATAACCTTTGAGATCGTCGATCGACATCCAAGGCTGAATCGGCGTGCCGCCCCACGAACTGTTGATCAAGCCAATCGGCACACGCAGAGTGCGATGCAGCTCACGCCCAAAAAAATAGCCGGCTGCCGTGAAACTGCCGACCGTCTGCGGATTCGCGGGTTGCCAGACGGCCTTGACGAATGTGTCGGGCTGCGGCTCCGGCGAGGGCTTGTTGGGCACGAGCAACTGACGAATCTTCGGGTAATTCGCGGCGGCAATTTCCGAGGTCGCATTGGTTACTTCACGAACTCGCAAGCCCATGTTCGACTGGC
>JBQCEJ010000461.1:0-13632 GCA_051960355.1 Verrucomicrobiota bacterium
GCTTTCCCCGCTGATCACAAAGCTGGTCCGCACCATCCGCTGAATGCGGCTCGGGTTGTATTTCGGCTGGCCACCGCGATTGAACGCGTTGTGCAGCACGGAAATTTTGTCCTCACCCACTTCCGCCGACCGGAATTCATCCACCCACACCGGCAGGTTGGAATATTGATCCAACATCTGCGTCAACCCGGTGGCCGTGGAGTTGTTGTTGCGCAGGATCACGCCCTGATACATGTCGTGAAACCCCCAGAACTCCATGCCAAAGCCGTTAATCGTGCTCTTGCCGCTGCCTTGCTGGCCGTGAACCCACAAGCCCGGGAAGTAACCGTACTTGCCGAACAGTTCCGGCGCCGCCGCAAATGACAGGAACGAGCCGACCACCATCCACGCACCCTCTTTGCCCATGCTCAACCACAGGCGCAGGCACGTTTCCCGGTAAAACCGACCAAACAGTTCCTGCTCTGAAAGGCCCTTCATGTTGATTTCCCCCGGCAAACCCTGGCCAAGATCCAGCGGCTTCGGATCCGAAAGCCCCGTCAGCGACAGCTTGCAATCCTGGATCGACATTCCCTGATCTTTGCCGTCGGCATCCGTGATCTTGGGGTGCATCCGCGGCTTCTTTTGATGAAACGGATTCTCACGGCCTTCCTCTGCCAGCCGGTATCCCGTCCGATCCACACAATAAATCCCGTCATCGTCCGGCACCATCACCTTGCCATCGTAGTAAGCGCCGTCGCCGAAAAACCACAGCCCTTTGATGATGCCCGAGTCATCCGGATGCTTGGCCAGCGGCAGCCAGCCGATCTGGACCACATCCTCCACTTCGCGCCACGCCAGTTGGTGATTGATGTCCTCATGCAGCTTTTGCAATTCCTTCTCGCCGGCGCCCCACGTGTAATTGCCCTTCGAGAGACACCATTTCCGGAATTTTTGCGGCGCGTGCAGGCCTTCGGCATCGATCACTTCCACGCCGGTCCGCTCGCCAATGTCGTTGACCAACCGGACGAGCCGGTCCTTGTTGCCGTCGCATTTCTTCAGCAGATAGAGGCACTCAATTTCAAAGTTCGAGACGCCTTCAGGCAGGCCATCGAGCATCATCTGCGCAAACCATTTCCGATCCCATTTCCGGGCACGGTGCGAAACCTCTTTCAATTGCGTGTAGTATTCGAACTCCGCCTTGTTGCTCGGTTTGATCGGATGGCGCATGTAATACCGACCTGGATTTCGCGGGTTCTCTGGCAACAACGCCTCCCATGCGCGGGCAGCATAACTCGCCTTCATCGAATCATCCCAATCGCGATCGCGTGCCAGCTTCTTGAGGCGCTCTACAAATCGGCGTTCCTTTGAACCGGCACTGGGCAGCAGCGGCTCGTACAGCCGTCGCTCCACCTCTTTACGGATGTATTCTTCCTCGTCGTCGTGGAAGAGATGAAGCTGGCCCAGTTCATACGCCGGCGCAGCACTGTCCAGTGCACGCTCAAACGCGTCCCGCACTTTGAGGGCGGTTTCCTGTGAGATCGTGTAAGCCACGTCCTTGGTCTAATCCCGTGGTTTATATACCAGCCGCTCGAACCACACCGGCACCGGCGGTTCACCCGCCATTTTTTGCCGGATGATGTCGCAGATCACCTGCCCATAAAACATTCGGTTGATGGTCAACCGGGCCTGGGCTTGCTGGGCTAAAGAAACTCCCGGCACGGCCACGCCGCCCAGCTGAGCCGCCTTGAACTCGCCTTCAGTAACGACTGTGCGCTTCACACAACCTCCTTTGTCACTATTGGCCAATGCCGTGGTATAGCCTGCCTCTTCAAGAGTTTCGCCCCCAGCAGTTCATCGAGTTCAGCCACCACCAGTTGGACAGCTTCACAGTCAGGCAGCGAATGGAATTGCCGGCTGCCATCCTCCAGGATAAAGAGAATGGACGGACCGGAAGGCTGATACGCGACGATCTTATTCACGCAAATACGGATCCCGTCAGCGAGGATCAACACCGACGGCGGCGACTTCAGTTCTTGGGAAACTGCTTTGGGTTGTTTCTTCATAGTTGTTGTTCGTTCGGTTTTTTTTGCTGCTGTACCAACCCCGCTGCCGATAGCTGGTATCAAATGGTTCTTGTTTTCGGATCACACCCAACCGGTCATTGAGCGCGGCAATCGAGAGCGTGCCAAGCCAGCGCTTATGCGCCTCCACATCCGGCATCGAACCGGAGAGCCGCACGATCGCGGCGATCAGTTCACGCTTCTGCATTGAGCCCTCCTGCTGGCTTGTTTCGCGCCAGCCGTTGCCGTTCGCATTGCGTCTTCATCGCGCGCAGAATGCGCTGCAGCTCGCCGACGGTCTGGTGTTTCGTCAGATCGCCATTGGCTCCCATCTCGCCAATCACGGCAATCTTGCCCAACCAGAATTCAGGCGCCTCCACAACAGAAGGGTGTGATTCAATCGCATTCATGGGGTCATTCCCGTTCGTTTTTTGGGTGAACACCTACCGGGGCCGGGTAAAAATTTTTTGATCATGCGTTCTGTTCGATCAGCTTCACCAAGGCACCGTCCCAATCGGCTTTGCCCTTTTCATTGCGCCATTCCATTGGGAGCACACACACCTCGCCGCGGATATGCAGCTTCAACGCCAGATCCGTCGCCAGCGTGCGCGCCCAAATCTGCGCATCAAATCGTTTGCGCATGTCCGGCTTGTAGCTTTCCAGTTTGGGATCTCCTTTTTCCTCGTTGTCGTAGGCCACGATCACCCGTCGGCAATTCACTTCGCGCAACCACGTGTCCAATTCCTCGCGGATGTCGTAATGCTTGGCGAAAGAAATGCCCGGCAAGGCCACAACTCCCAGCGGCTCTTCGCCGTCCTGTCGGCCGGCCCCGAGCACCTGCCACAACGCCGCCGCCTTGAACTCGCCTTCGGTGATGACAACCGTGCGGAACAGTTCCGGGTCGCGGCCCGCGGCGCGCGGAATGTAAACCCGAGCGGTCCCCGTCAGCGTGCCGCCCTGGCCACCGCCCTTGTGCGGGCGCAAACCAACGATGCGATCGTCCTCGTCGAAATAGGGGATCAGCAGCGGGCACACCCAACCCCAGAGCGAACGTTCTTCGTCCACCCAGGTATTCGGTTCTTCCGGCAGCGGTTCGCCTTCCTTCAGCTTGCGCTTGATGCCTGCGCCGCAGAACTGGCTGTTTGGTTTGATTTCACCCTTGGCTCGGATATTCCGTTTCCAAAGGCCCGAGGCCAGCAGTTCATCTTTGGAAAATATCTCGCGCAGCTCCAGGAGTGATGCCTTGTTCGTCCGCGGATTGCTCCGGAACCGCAGCAACTCCGACGTGCGACTGGTCAACCCACGTTTGCGGAACAACAATTCCTCGTCCTCCGGCAGCAAGGTCAGGGTTCCGAAAAACTCGGCCAGCGCGGCATAGCCGTCGTCCTCCGTTTTCCGCTTCTGCGATACCGGCTCCGGTTTTTTCACCGGTTCCAACGCCTCTTCCACGGCTTTCCGGTTCAACGCCGGATCAACCGTCTCGGACCACGGCGCCTCATCCCCAATCGGTTCCGGATCCGGCACGACCACCGGGTTGAACGGCGCTTCGATCGGGACAGCGGGTTGAGGTTCGGGTTCAGGTTCCGGGGCAGGGGGTGGAGCCGGCTTGGTTCCCTTGGCCGACTTGAACTTCATCCGCTCCTTCCAGACGCCAGCCAGCTTCAGGTACGAGATGAACGTTTCTTTGTTATCGAGGCCGGGCTGTTTGAACTTCAGATAATGCAGTTCAGTCCACGACTTGCCTTTATCCGAAGTGGCGCTGGGGCAGTTGGTGTTGGCGCACTTGAAAAACTTCTGCTGGCCGTCATCGGTGATCCGGGCAGTATCCTTCTTCTTGCAGAACGGACAGCCTGCCCATTTTTTCCCGATCGGTGGGGGTTCATCGCCAAACTGGGCCATCAGCCGGTCCAGTGGCATGCGCGCCTTGGCCTCCAGCAACGAAGCTTCGTTATCAAACTCCCTGAAATCCCGTTCCTCGGGGCGTTGATTTACGAGCACACGCCCTCCCGTATTGCGCCCCAAATCCGCCGTGAAATCTTCCTCCTAGCTACACCGAAGGTACACTTTACCGATAAACACAGTGGTGCCGGTGGTCGGACTCGAACCGACACGACTTTTTAGGGTCCCAGGATTTTAAGTCCTGTGCGTCTGCCATTTCGCCACACCGGCAACCTGCGATAGCTTGCTGTATTCATACGTGAACCATAGCGGAACAGCAAGGACTCCCCGATTGCGAACGTGCTGGGACGTTGGGGCATGCGCCAAAATACTCCTGAGCCGCCGACACTCGGCGAGCACAAAATCGAAGAGATGATTTTGGATTGGACAGTTGAACCAAACGGAGCGGGAGAGAAAGTCCCGAAGGCATACCAGCGGCAAGATATCAGCCTGGCAAACTAGGTGATACGCGCACTCTCAACGTCGGGCGTCCTCGATGCTGCCCGGCACAGTTTGCAAAACTGGTTGGAAGGACTGGTAAACGCGAGTCATGTTGGGACCGGAGATCTTGCCTGCGTGGCGTGCCGGACAAGTTATGGCTCTTCGCCAAGATGAAATCGCCAGCCTGCGTCCAGGCTTTGCTCGATTCGTGCGCTGGCCGCAGCGGCGAGTTGACTGAAACTCGCGACGAACAAAATAAACAAGGCGAGCCAGTGAAACGTAACTGAGATCCCTACTCGAGCTGGTTGAAAAGGAGTTTTCAATTGCTTGATCTTTTGTGAATGGCGGTGGTGATTACCCCGCACAGCCGCAAGCCGCCGCGCCGCAGGCCGCAGCCTTTTTCGCCGTCAGTCGGGCTTCGATCGCCAGCGAGGTCTTGGTAATGGCGAGTCCGCCGAGCGCGGTGCAGCGCAACTCGCGCGGCATTTGGCCAGCCACCCGTTGGGCCGTTTCCACGACTTCATCGAACGGGATGACCGGATCGTAATCGGCGAGCGCCATGTTGGCGGCGGACAGGGCATTGCTTGCCGCCAGAACGTTTTTTCCCAGGCAAGGCACTTCAACGCGATTGGCAACGGGATCACAGATGAGTCCCAGCATGCTTTGAAAAGCCATCGATGCCGCGGCGACTGACTGTGGCAAAGTGCCGTTGGCCAATGTAACCAAGGCCGCTGCTGCCATCGCTGCTGCCGAACCGCCTTCAGCCTGACAACCGCCGACTTCCGCCGCGAACGTCCAGCGGGTCGCGATGAAGGTGCCGATCAATCCGCTCGCGAGCAGAGCTTTCGCCATTTCCTCCTCGGACAATTTCATCTCTTCTGCCATTGCGATCACCGCGCCCGGCAAGGCCGCGCAGGCTCCCGCCGTGGGCGCGGCGACGATCACGCCCATCGAGCTTTTCACTTCCATCAGCGCGGAGACGTAAAGCACGATGCGGTTGAGCGCGCCGCCGTTCAGGAGGCGTCCGGCTTGCATGAGGTCGTTGAATTTGCCGCTCTGGTGGCCGAGCACGCGGTCTTCGTAATGCGTGCCGGCGATGCCTTGCTGGATGGAGCGGCGCAAGATCCGGACGATGTCCACCATCTTCGCGATGACTTCCGGCTCGCTCAAATCGCCGCGCGCCATTTCATAATTCACGGCGAGTTGCCAAAGCGGAAGGTTTCGGCCCGCGTGATGCGCCAGCATTTCCGCGCAGGTGGTGAATGGCACTCTGGTATGCTTGCGTGAAGCGATCGGCAGAACCGGCGCAAGCCGCTTTACGCTGAGAATCGGAGCCGTTTTGCGCAGATCAGCAATCGCTTCTTCGGTCAGGAAAAACGGCGCCTTCACTTCCACCAGATGCTTGCCGCAATGTTCGTGGAGCAGAACCTCGTCCACGCCGGGCAGCGCTGCCAGTTGTTGCACAAGTTCTTTGCCGTTGCCGAGGACGGAAAGCAGCGTCTCGTGATAATCGCCGAACAACGAAACCGCGAAACCGTCGATGTTGATCACTTCGATCATGCCGCCGCCGGTCGAAATGGCGATGAGCGAGTGTTGTTCGCCCCGCAGATTGCGCAGCGTGAGCCGGTAGGTGTTCGGATGCACATCACCCGTGTCCACCGTCTCGATGCGGATTGTTACGCCACTGTCCTTGAGAGTCTGGGGTGAGCCGGGCAGGCGCTCGTCCGCTGCGTCCCAGCCCAGCAGGCCACCGAACAATCCCATGTCGGATCCCTGGCTTTCGTGCGTGGTCGGCAGCGAACCCTGGCGGTCGAATTCCACCAGCACATCGTGAAAATCCGAATCCATGAGATCGCGCGCCAGCCGTCCGATCCGCAACGCGGCGGCGCAATGCGAACTGGACGGCCCGCGCATCACGGGTCCGATGACATCGTTGAAAATGCTGACGATCATATGCGTTTGGAGCGGTTTAAATGGCGGTAAACAGCAGGGCGCGATGTGAGATTCGGCATGCGTGCAAGGTTAGTGCGCCGTGCGTAAAAGTCGAATGTTTGCGGACGTGTGGCTTGAGTCAAATGGAAAGCAATCAGCGTTGAAGGTTCTCGGACTGGACGGGGCCGCACTCAACGATGTGCTGAGTTGGTGGCAATGGCGAGGCGTGCACCAGCTGGAAGGCGCCCCAGCCGCGGCCTTTGAAGTGCGATGAATTTGGCTGGCGCCCGGCTAGTTTGAAGAATATTCAAAAGCAAAAGCAAAATGATGATGACCACACTGAAAGCTCCTGTTCAGGATCGAACATGGGAGTGAACACACTCCGCTTCGCCGATGAGAAGAATGTTTTCAGGCCACAGAAAAAGCACGCAATCCGAATTCAAAACGGTTAAACACATTTCATCCATGAAACAAAAAAGATTCGCGATCGTTGCGCCGCTGCTGGCGGTAATGGCGATCGCCCTCGCCAGTGCAACCGCCGCTGAAACAGTCGAGGCCAGTTTGGGCGGCAAGTTGCCCCGGCCGGATGGGAAACCCGCCGACATGTCCAAGCCGGTCAAGGTCTTCATCTTGTTGGGCCAATCCAACATGCTGGGCATGGGGCGTGTCGCCGGTGACAGGGAAGGAACTTTGGAGCACGCCGTCACGACCGAAAAGCTTTACCCGTTCATGATGGATGATTCGGGCAAGTGGACGGAAAGAAAAGATGTGCGGAACGTGCGCGTCATGGTTGGCAAAAAGGGCGGTTCCATGGGCGTTCACAACAATGAATGGATGACGGTCAAAGGTGATAAGATTGGCCCGGAGATTGGCATTGGCCAGCACCTTGGCAACTTCCTCGGCGAACCGGTCATGATTCTCAAGAGCTGCATTGGCAACCGCAGCCTCGGGTGGGACCTCCTGCCGCCGGGCAGCAAGGGCTATGAGTTCACGGACAAGGATAAGAAGACAGGCCGGGAGGTGGTTTATACCTACGCTGGCTATAAGGAATCGCCCATGCGCTGGGAAAAAGGAACGCAGCCGCAGCCCACCGCCAACTGGTATGCCGGCAAGCAATACGATGACGATATCGCCAATGCGAAGAAGGTGCTCGCCGAACTGGATAAGTATTATCCCGGCGCGACCAAATACGAGATAGCCGGGTTCTTCTGGTGGCAGGGCGACAAGGATCGGTACGATGCCGGACTGGCCAGCCATTACGAGCAGAACCTTGTTCACCTGATCGAGCAACTGCGCAAAGAGTTCAATGCCCCGAACGCCAAGTTCGTTTGTGCCACCCTCGGCCAGACGGAGAAGGGCAGCGATAGCAACCTCAACGAGTCAAAGATACTTGCCGCCCAGCTTGCCGTGGACGGTCACAGCGGCAAATACCCGCAGTTCAAGGGCAACGTTGCCACGGTTTACGCGCATCCCCTCAGCCACGGCGGCGCCTCCAACAGCCACTATGGTGGCGACGCCAGAACCTACATGAATGTCGGGCTCAGCATGGGCGAGGCGATGGTCGAACTGTTGAAGTCCAAGTAACAGTCCGAGCATTCACGGGCTGCAAGCCATACCATTTGGCTGGAGTGCGGCTCACAGACAGCAATCCATTTAAAAGTATGATCAGAAATAAAATTCTTCTCTCCGTCAGTGTTTTGGCTGCAATGGTCGTCGGTTTTTCCAATTTATCGGCGGCCCCAAAAAAAGCCGCGCCAGAGTTTAAGTTGTCTGAGCAAGGTGCGCAGCTTGAGGCAAAGTATGCCGCCACGCTCACGGCGCTGAAGGCGGAGATTGCCAAAGCATTACCGCCCGTGGCCGAGCAGCAGAAAGCCGCCCTCGAAAAAGCCCAGGTAGTGCTCAGGAAGGCGGAGGCTGACGCGAACGCCTCACAGGAACTTCAAAGCAATGTGAAAACGGCGGAAGGCTTGGTAGCACACGCCAAGGGCAAATGGATTGGCGGCGCCGAAAAGGGAATCGCGGAAGCGGAGGCGGCACTGAAGAAGGCCACCTCGGACGCCCAACGCGAAGCCGCAAGGAAAAATCTGGCCAAGTGGCAGGCCGATAAAGAAGACGGGCTCAAAGCGCTCCAAGAGCGTCAGGCGGCCTTGGACAAGGCGAAAGCCGAACTGCAAGGAGCGGGCCAGGCAAACCAGTTGGCTCAGGCGGCTTTGGCCAAGGCGCGCGCCGAGGAAAGCAATGCCGCCGAAGCCCTCCTGGCCGAAGTGGACACATTCTTGTCCAATGACAAACTGGACGCAAAACTCGCAAAGGCCACTGTGTTGGCCGAGGCGACGCCGCGTGGATTGGCGGTTTTTGCCGAGCAGGGATTCGAGCAGCAAGCTCTGGTTGAGAAACTCCTTGCCGACGACACGTTGATGAAAGAAATGCTCATCGCGGGCGGCGCGAAATTCGGCAGGTATGGTCAGGCCATGCAAATTTACTCGGCCATTCAGCAGGCCAGTCCAAAGGCCAGAGAAGGTCTCTTTCAGCGGTTGGCACTGGCCACCAGTCTGGAACATGCCATGCCGATTAAACAATCCAATGCTCAAGACCAAAAGGATGCGCCAGCCACCGTGGACCCGGTCAGACGCTACCTGCATTATCAAAAGGCATACCTGGACAATGAGCTGGATCCAGCGTTCAAAAACTTCTCGGCCTGGGAATACCGGATGGTCGTAGGTTGCGACGCGCCGGATGAGATCCTGGCTTGGGGACGAGAGATGCTCCGGAACTACCGACCTGACCACATCGCCAACCCCAACTACGGCTGGCGCTATTCGGTCGCTGTAAGGACCGAGGTTCCTTACGGTTCCCAAAATGTCCAATATGACCTGCCTTCGTTGAACACCTATCAAAACATCCCCAAGGATGGCGGTGTATGCGGCCGGCGCGCGTTCTTTGGCCGGTTTATCCTGCGCAGTTTCGGAATTCCAGTCTGGGGTGTGACTCAGCATGCACATGCAGCGTTGAGTCACTGGACGCCAAACGGCTGGGTCGTCAATCTGGGAGCCGGCTTCAATGCGAGTTGGTGGGACAAGGATGAGGCTCCGCGCAGCGGGTCGGACTTCCTCCTGGAAAGCCAGGCACGGGCAAAGGCGCGGGATTACTTGAAGGTCCTGCGCGCGGAATGGGTCAGCCGCACTCTTGGCGAGCAGGCCTACAACGACCGCAAGAAGGTTGCAGGCGATTTTTGGAGCCGCGTCGCCCATTATCAATCAATTGTCCTCGCGTCCAAGGCGGTGGAACTGGGGCCGCTCGGCCAGGAACTGGCCGAAGCGAATGAAGCAAAAGTGAATGAAAAGGTGGAGCAAGCCAAGGTGACGGAGGCGGACAAGAGGGTCGTTCTTAGCCAGGCCGGGACCATTACGATTCCCGCAGTGGCCTGTGGCAAGACGACGGGGCCAGCCCTCTTAATGAAGAGTTTCTCCAGCGGCATGCAGATGAATTGCAGCGGCGGTTTCAAAACCCAATATGTGTTTGAGGCGCCGCAAGCCGGTAAATATGCGCTGGCCGCGCGGGTGGCGACGTTGCAAGAGGGCCAAAAATTCCTGTTCGCGGTGAACGATGCCAGACAGCCGGTCGAAATAGCAGTGCCCTACACCATTGGCATGTGGCAGCAGACCCGGTCGGTCGAGATCTCACTCGTCAAAGGGCAGAATGTCCTGAATTTCGCGGTTCAAGATGGGAGCCGCGGGGTGACGCTCAAAGACATTACCGTCTCGGCGGTGAAATAGCGGAATTAAATTTTCCACGATCCTAACTGCCAGCTACGCGCGATGCATCAGGGGATTCCCCTGAGCCACTTGCGAATAAAATCGGATAGCCCACCGCTTTCTCAAGCCGAGCGAGCGAAAAGGATACCAGTTTTGCTTTATCAGAGTTCTCCTCTTCTCGCCAATGCCAGCCACCATGTCAGAACGATCAACGCAGAAAAGAGTGCACCGCAAAAGACATTCAGGACCGTGCTTCGGCTAATTCGATGGAACGGAAGCAACAGACTTCCGATTAAAAGACCGGCGACGAACCCGCCAAAATGCGCGAGAACATCCGATCCAGGACTCAGGCCGAGAAGAATGAATAAAAGAATCCCGCTCACGACACCGCTCGCGGCGTATTTCCACGCCTGCGGATGACTTCGAATTGAGAATGCCTGCGCAGCCAACAGTCCCACGCAGCCCATGACCATACCCGATGCGCCGAGACTGCGATGTTCGGGGAACATGAGCCATGTCGCCACGTTGCCTCCCGCGCCTGCCAGGTAAGCGGCCAAGAGCCCGATTCCAGTTCCGTAACGGCCCATGCTCAAGCCCAGCAACAACAATCCGATGCTGGTGTTCAGGGCAAGATGTGCCCAATCCGCGTGCAAGCAGACGGCCGTGAACAGGCGCCACCATTGACCGTGAGAGACCGCGGCGCTGTCCATCAGGCCCGCACTGCGGAAGCCGGCCATTTCAGTTTCGAGCCAGTAGAAAACTCCGAGCAGGACGATCCAGGCAAGGCTTCCCCAGTCAAATAACACTGTGTCACGAATGTGTTGCCGCCATGGCCAGTGCTGATTCTCAGCCTGATAGCGCTTCAGTATCTCGATTGCGGGCGCAAAGTCCTCCTCGATCAAGATCAGTCCCCAACCCGTCTCTTCGGTGTGCTCAATCGTGCTCTCGATCCCTTGACTGATCAGGGCCAGGCTCCAGTCCATGGCCTGGCGTCTGGATCGGGTTGAAATTCGGGCCATCATCGCAGTGACGCGCGCTACGGTCTGCTATTTTGCAGCGCACCGCAACTGTCTGAAAATCTGCCGCCATGAGGCACAAGTTTTTACAACTCGGTGAAAGCAGCGCGGGTGGCAATTCACCTGAGACCGTGCTTGGTGAAAGAATTTGCGTGGAACCCGTTGTGCTACGAATTTGAAAGCAGTGATCACAAATGGCGGGAAGATGAGTTGGCGGGGCGAGCGCAGTTGTAATCGAAACACGACATGAAAATGATTCAACCTAACTGCCGGATTCAGTTCGCAGCCGAGGATATCGAGTTCATCCTCTCGGTGCTCGGCACCAAGCTCGGCACTTCCGAATGTTTGATTCAATTACTGGCGGATGAAAGTGCGCGTGATTTGATTCTGGACGACGAAGCATTGTTCCACGCGTTGCTGGAAAGAGGCGGATGCCTGCGAGTTTCCAGTCGCTTCTATTTCTACATTCTGGTGCGTCACGTCTTCCAGCGCGCGGGCATTCGGGATCGTGCCGTAGCGGATTATGTTGCCGAGGTGTTGGCGGAGTTTGCGCATGCCGAACACGCGCGTTGTGTCGTGCCGGGCCAATCCAACCCGCTGGATTATTTCTTCGAAATGCTTTCCGCGCTCCAGACGGCGGATGAGCGGACGAGTTTTTATATCCGGGCGCACATCGGCAAGTATTCGGTGTTCCTCTCCGGCGTGTTTCCCGAACGGATTCGCTTTCGGGCCGAGGCGCGCGGATTTCCCGACGTGAAATACTATGATGCCCTTGGGCGCACTCACTACGGCGTTGCCAGCGATCATCGGCTCGCCCAGCGCTATGAACTGGCGGAGGTTTTCAACACGTTGTCGGAGCGGTTCGAGACAACACGCCTGGCCTTGAATGACATTGCGGATCGACTGTTTTCAAGGGAATCCGATTATCGCTTCGAAAAGCTCCTGCTCGATCTGCATCGGGGCGATTCCTCGCAAAGCTAAACCGGCAAGCCAAGCTGCTTCAGGGCAGCGAGACTCTGCTTGGGAGACTGATGATGAACCGTCTGCCAGCCTCGCTTCGCGCCAGCTTCAACATTCTCAAGGCGATCATCGAGGTAAGCGATCGCGCTGCCGCTGCGGTTGGTTTCGCGCTCCACGATTTCATACAGCCTGCTGTCCGGCTTCATGGAGCCGTGTTCGTAGGAAAGAACGTAACCGTCGAAATGGATGAAGAAGGGGAATCGCCGCTGAACATGCCGCACTGCCAAGGGATTTGTGTTGGAGAAAATATACGTCGGCACGCCTTTCGATCGCAATGCGGCCTGAAGTTCAATGACCTCGGGAATCGGCGTGAAAATATCGGCAAAGAATTCTCCGAACTCGTCGGCAGACCCGCTAAATCCAGTGAACCCGCAGACCTCCTGGAAAAATTGTTCAGTCGTGATCAATCCCGTTTCATAACGAAAGAGCAGGGGAGATTGATTGATAAACACCTGGATATCATCGATGGGACGACTTGCCTTGGCGGCGATTCGGCGCGCGGCAATGGAGTAATCAAAATCTACCAGCACTTTTCCCAGATCGAAGACGACGACTTGTGGAATCATAGTAGAACCAGAACGTAAACTCGTACCGAAGTGGGCTGGATTACGTCATCTCTCGGCGACCTTCGAGCGCTCGGCTCAGGGTCAACTCATCGGCAAACTCCAAGCCGCTGCCCGCCGGCAAGCCGTGTGCAATGCGCGTGATCTTGAGATCGGGTCGCGCCAATCGTTTCGCCAGATAAAATCCCGTCGCGTCGCCTTCCACATCGGTTCCCAGTGCCACGACCATTTCCCGGATTGGTTCCTGGCCCAGTCGCTTCTCAAGCTCGGCGATGCGCAGGTCTTCCGGTTCAACGCCGTCCAACGGAGAAATCTTGCCGCCGAGCACGTGATATTTGCCGCGATACGTGCCCGACTTTTCAATGCTCAGAATATCGACCGGTTGTTCGACAATGCAGACCAGCGACGCGTCCCGTCGTGAATCGCTGCAAATGTCGCACGGCATTTTTTCGGTCAGAGCGCCACAGATCGGACAGAAATGAATGAGGTTGCGGGCGCGAACGATGGTTTCCGCCAGTTGCTTGACGGCGTTCGGATCGGCTTGAACCAAATGCAGAGCAATCCTCTCGGCGGAGCGCGGGCCAATGCCGGGCAGCGCGTTTAGTGCGGCGATCAAAGAAACGATAGGTTCGGGAAGAGCCATCTGGAATGTGAACAGATCGCGGGAGGAAGCTTGCGCGTATGGAACCGGAATCTCTCGCGCGCTTTGCTTAGCCCATGCCAGGCAGATTGAAGCCAGCGGTGACTTTGCCCATTTCCTTGTTGGAAATTTCCTTGGCCTGCGCCAAAGCCTGATTCGCTGCAGTCAGAATCATGTCTTCCAACAACTGCGCGTCAGCGGGATTGATCGCTGCCGGATCGATCTTGATCGAACCAATCGAGCCGTCGCATTTCGCGGTGACTTTCACGGCGCCGCCGCCGCTGGTGG
>JBQCEJ010000462.1:0-6709 GCA_051960355.1 Verrucomicrobiota bacterium
AGCGCTGGAAAAGCACAATCGCGGCGCATCTGCACCGATCCAACTCAGCTTGCTTTCTCGGCATCCGCTTCCAACTCAAACAGCAGATCGTCGCGGCAGACAGCGCATTGAGCCGAGACTAACGGCATCCGCTCAAGACGGTTTGCCACGAGCCATTCACTGAACACAACCGTATCTTCAGGCCGTCGGAAATAAGCCGTCGCGCGCGTCAGATCGTCAAACGTAAATCCTCGAGCATGCAAAATCTCTCGAACCACATCCATCGTCAGCTCAACCTGCTTTTGAACATCGCCCAGCCAGAGCGTTTTTCCACCGGGCGCAATGCTCGCGGTTCCGGAAATCAAAAGCCGCCGTCCACCATTTGAGGCGAGTTCCATCGCCCGGCTGAAAGAACTGCCGTAGGCCGGCGCCGCGCATTGCAGTGGCGACGCGACTTCCTGGGCGCGGGCTTCGGGTTGCAGCGGACGAAAGGCCCAACCGGCAAGAGCGAGCGCGGAGCCCGCCGGATTTTTTGCGCCGACACCCGTGCTGGCTGGCAGCGACTGCGTTCGAAATCTAATCCCGGAATAAACCCCGGTGCGCGCCCGATTGAAGTCATCGTACCACGACAAAATGTCTTCGAGGAAAAACCACGTGCGCACGGTATCGGCCAGTTCGAATCCGCCCAGAGTCAAAACGGATTCCAGCATTTCGAGCGTGCGTTGGGTGTGTTCGCTGCGCGGCAAAGTCTTGTCCGTCGAGTTGAGCCCGCCGATCAGGCACTGTCGCGCGCCGCCTTCCGTGAACACAGAGCCCACGGCGCGATCCTGCCAATGAATGCGCTCAACATCGCCAGTGAACGCGTAAGCCTGGATTCCCGCCATCGGCCGGCCGTGGCCCAACGCGCCTTCGACCCAAGTGACGGGCCAGTTCACGCGGCCAAAAGCTTTCCGCAATTCGTCCATCCCGAACGCATAACCGCGCGCTTTTCCAAACACGAGCAATTGCAACGGCGTGGCTTCGCGTTCCGCCAGTTGGCGGGCCAGACGTCGGCACAACTCACTGACGGATTCGTCCGGCTGTGGCGTGACGGTCAACGTCATGATTTTGTGAGAGGAACGTTTATTTCCAGGGGAGGAAACCCTTTGCGCATTTGAGGCAAGTAGCGACATCAATAATTTCGACGAATTCCCACGCGTTTAGTTACACGCCGAACCGGTTTTTTCCTCCACATCTTTTGCCCCGCCTCGCGCAATATTGGTGTCGGTTTTTCCTGAAGCTTTTGCAATCACGGGTCCGTCTGGAGGTTTGAATGAAATCATGGGCCCGAATCCTGGCCGCGACTTCCCTCGGCTCGCTGGCAGTTCTGTTGATGAGTGTCGCTCCGGTTTGGGCCGCCACTCCGTTCGAAAGCCCAGCGCCGCTGACACCACAAAATCGCATCGACGAGTTGGTCTTTGCACAACTCAAACGTCTGGAAATCAAGCCGGCTCAACTGTGCTCGGACGCAGTCTTTGTCCGGCGTGTGTATCTCGACGTCATCGGAACGCTGCCAAGCGCAGCCGAAGCGCGGGAGTTCATTCTCGACCGCAATCCCGGAAAGCGACGAGCGTTGATCGACCGGCTTTTGGCGCGGGACGAGTTCGCGGATTATCTCGCGATGCGCTGGGGCGATTTGCTGCGGATCAAAGCGGAATTTCCCATCAATCTCTGGCCCAATGCCGCGCAGTCCTATCATCGCTGGATTCGCGATGCCATCCGCAGCAATCAACCCTGGACGACGACGGCCCGCGAACTGTTGACCGCAAGCGGCAGCAATTTCCAACAGCCGCCCGTGAATTTTTATCGTGCGCTGCAAAACAAAACGCCGAACGGAATCGCGCAAGCCGTGGCGCTGGTGTTTCTGGGTGAACGAGCGGAACGCTGGCCTTCCAATGACCTTGGGAATCTCGCGGTTTTCTTTGCGAATGTCGGATACAAGTCCACGGCTGAGTGGAAGGAGGAAATCGTCTTTTTCAATCCAGCCTCGACCAACGCCGGCGCGCTGAATGGTGAAACGCGCGCGGCGGTTTTTCCGGACGGAACCCGCGTCACGCTTTCACCTGACAAAGATCCGCGGGTGATTTTCGCCGAGTGGCTGGTCACGAATCCGCGGTTCGCACGAAATCTTGTCAACCGCGCATGGTCGTGGCTGCTCGGTCGCGGAATCATTCACGAGCCAGACGACATCCGCGCCGACAATCCGCCGAGCAATCCGGAACTGCTCGCGTTTCTGGAAGACGAGTTCGTCGCCTCGGGTTACGACTTGAAACAGCTCTACCGATTGATTCTGAATTCCAGCACCTACCAGCTCGCGTCCATTCCCCAGAGCAAGCGCCCGGAAGCGGCGGCGCAGTTTGCCTCTTATCCGTTGCGACGACTTGATGCCGAAGTGCTGATCGACGCAATCGACCAACTCACCGGCGCGGCCGAGAAATATTCCAGCGCGATTCCGGAGCCCTATACGTTCATCCCCGACAACTTGCGTTCCATCGCGCTGCCGGACGGCAGCATCAGCAGTTCATTCCTGGAAATGTTCGGGCGCCCGCCGCGCGACACCGGATTGGAATCCGAGCGCAACAATCGGATCACCGCCGCGCAGAAGCTGTATCTGCTCAACTCCAGCCTGATGCAGCGCAAAATCGAGACCAGTCGGATGATTGAATTTCAAACGTCTTCCAATCGGGCACCGACCGAAATTATTACTGGAATGTATCTGGGAATCTTGTCGCGTTTTCCGACCGCGGAGGAATTGCAGACCGTGCAGAGCGCGCTCAAATTGGGAACCAACAAGCGCCAGGCGACGGTTGACCTCGCGTGGGCTTTGATGAACAGCTCGGAATTTCTTTACCGTCACTGAACCGCAACACTTCGATTTATGAGCGCTTATTTTTTTGATTTCGAAAAACAGCGGCCGCGCATCAGCCGTCGCGAAGCCATTCGCCGCGCGCTCTTTGCCACGAGTGGACTGGTGCTGGCAAATCATCTCTCGTTTCGCGCGTTTGCCGCGCCACCCGCCGCTCGCGCCAAGGCCGTCATTCAAATCTGGATGTGGGGCGGGCCATCGCACACAGATATTTTCGATCCCAAACCCGATGCCGGCTACGATTATTGCGGGCCGCTCAAAACGCCAATCGAGACGAATGTTTCAGGAATTCGGATTGGCGAGTTGTTGCCATTGCTCGCGAAGCAGGCGGACAAATATTCGATCATCCGCAGCATGACGCACGGCAACAACGGCCACGAGACCGCCTCGTACCTTGTGCAGACCGGACGTCAGCCCGGCGGGCGACAAGTCTTTCCATGCGTTGGCGCGGTCGTGTCGATGGCGAAAGGCTACGATGCCGGATATAAAGGTTTGATTCCGCCCTATGTGGTATTGACTGAACCGCAGGGGCGTTTTGATGAAGCCGGCTTTCTGGGTTCGCGTTTCAAACCCTTCGCCACCGGCGGCAATCCGGCGCAAACACCATTCGCCGTCGAAGGCGTCGTGGCTCCGGGCATCACGGAACAGCGCCAGAAAAGCCGTCGCGATCTCTTGCACAACTTGGACTCGCTGGCGCAGGCGTTGCCGGACGATCCGCAAATTGCCGCGGCGAGCGCGGCGGAAAATCAGGCCTACGACATGATCCTGGGCGACGGCGCCAAGGTGTTTGATTTGTCGCAGGAAAAACAGGAAGTTCGCGATCGCTATGGCAAGACCAAGTTCGGCCAGTCATGCCTCGTCGCGCGGCGATTGGTGGAACGCGGCATTCCCTACGTGACGATCAACTACGGTGGCTGGGACACGCATAAAGAAAATTTTCAGGCCATGCGCCGCAATCTCCCGGATCTCGATCGAGGCATGGCCACGTTGATTCAAGATTTGTCCGAACGCGGATTGCTCGACAGCACGATCGTCTGGTGGGGTGGCGAATTCGGACGCACGCCCAAGGTGCAGTGGGAAGCGCCGTGGAATGGCGGACGCGGGCATTGGGGCAAAGTGTTTTCTGCCGTTCTCGCCGGTGGCGGTTTCAAAGGCGGCCAGATTGTCGGCGCGTCGGATGCCAAAGGCGAAGAAGTCAAAGAGCGTCCGGTCTATCCGGTCGATCTCATCGGTAGCATCTACGCGCAGATGGGCATCAAAGCGACGACAAAACTGCCAAACCCGGAAGGCTTGCCAACGTTCGTCCTGCCCGGCGCCAGTGAGGGCATCAAGTCCGGCGGGTTGTTGAAGGAAATTATGTCCGCATGAAAACTCTCGGCATCATCAGCTTGGTTTGTTTGCTGGCCGGCCATCTTGCCGCGCAACAAGCGCCGCATCTGGCCTACGTTTATCCGGCCGGCGGACGCGTCGGCACGACTTTCAACATCGTTGTGGGCGGCCAGTTTTTAATCACCGCATCGAATGCGTTCGTCAGCGGATCGGGCATCAGCGCCAGAGTTCTGGAATCCAGCCGTCCCATGAATCAAAAGCAGTTCAACGAGCTGCGCGATCGCCTCAAAGCCTTGCAGGACAAATTTCAAGCCAGTCAAAGGCGCGGCAATCACACGAATGTCTGGACCGCCGCCGATGCGAAGGAACGGGAAACCATCCGTGCGCAGATTCTCAAGAACCCGCCCAACCGCGCGGCCAATCCCGCCATGATCGACACGGTCACGCTCCGCGTTTCGATCGCGACCAACGCCGCGCCCGGCGAACACGAAATTCGCCTCGCCACGCCCGCGACCCTTTCCAATCCGCTTCTATTCTGTGTCGGTGACTTGCCGGAACTCACGAAGCTTGCGGCCAAACCTGCGAACCCGGACCTGGACCGCTTCATTGAAAAACTCGGTGGCAAACCCGCGCCTGTTGGCACGCCGAAATACGAGTCGCGCTTCGCAATCCCCGCGACTCTCAACGGCCAGATTATGCCCGGCGGCGTTGATCGCTATCGCTTTTCCGCCACGCGCGGTCAGCAGCTCGTGTTTGCTGCCAGCGCCCGCGCGCTGATCCCTTATCTCGCGGATGCGGTGCCTGGGTGGTTCGAAAGCGTCCTTACGATTTACGATTCCAAAGGAAACGAACTTGCCAGTGCGGAACGTTTCCAATGTCGCCCTGACCCGGTTCTGCATTTCGAAGTGCCGCGCGATGGCGAATATACGGTGGCCATTCATGATTCGATTTTCCGCGGACGCGAAGATTTCGTGTATCGCCTCACTGTGGGCGAGTTGCCGTTTGTGACGAGCATTTACCCATTGGGCGGGCGGACGGGCGCCCGAGTGCCGGTGGCGCTGACCGGTTGGAATCTGCCCGAGAAAAACTTGGCGCTGAATAATTCCGCGGCGACGCCCGGCGTCGTTTCGTTGACGAACAACTTTTTCAATTCCGTTCCATTCGACCTCGCGGATCTTCCAGAAACGACCGAACGCAAAACGGCAAAAGGAAGCCAGGCGGCGCAAACCGTCACCCTGCCCGTCATCATCAACGGCCGGATTGAGCATCCCAGCGAACAAGACGTGTTCCAATTCGATGGCCGCGCGGGCCAGCAGATCGTGGCGGAAGTCATCGCGCGCCGGCTGGATTCACCGCTGGATTCATTCCTGCGATTGACCGATGCGAGCGGAAAGCAACTCGCCTTCAACGACGATTTCGAAGACAAGGGTTGCGGGTTGAACACGCATCACGCCGATTCGTATCTCATGGCCACGCTGCCCGCCGATGGCACGTATCTTATTCATCTCAGCGACACGCAGGGCCAGAGCGGCTCCGATTATTCGTATCGGCTGCGATTGAGCGAACCGCGACCGGACTTTGCCTTGCGCGTCGTGCCGTCCAGCGTGAGTCTGCGCGCTGGAATGAGTGCGCCGGTGACCGTGTTTGCGTTGCGCCGCGATGGATTTACGAATGCGATCCAGTTGGATTTCAATGATGCGCCAACTGGATTTTCTTTGAGCGGAGCGCGCATTCCAGAAAACCAGGACCAGGCAAAGTTCACCTTGAAAGCCGTGTTGGCCGAGGAAAACCCGGTCGCGATTTCTATCGAAGGCAATGCTCTAATTGATGGAAAACGGGTTTCGCACCTGGCAACCCCCGCCGAAGACATGATGCAGGCGTTCATCTATCGTCATCTCGTGCCCTCGAAGGAACTCGCTGTTCTGGTGAGCGGCGGACAGCGCCTGTTTCAGCGCGACGCGTTCAAGATCGTGAGCGCCACGCCGGTGAAAATTCCCGTGGGCGGCAACGCGCGGGTTCGCGTCAGCACGCCTCCCGGCGGCTTTGGCGATCGTTTCAAACTGGAACTGGAAAACGCGCCGGACGGCATTTCGCTGGCAAGCGTTTCACCTGTGTCCGGAGGCGTGGAACTGGTCGTCAGTTGTGCCTCTGAAAAAGCGCGGCCGGGAGTTTCCGGCAACCTGATCTGCAATGTGAGCCAAAAGAACCAGAGCCCAAACGCAAAGAAGAAAACCGGCAATCAATCCCGGCGCGGCCCCTTCGCTTCCTTGCCAGCCATCCCGTTCACGATTGTGTCCGAGTGATCCTCGCCGATTCCTCCCGGCAGCAGACGACGTCAGGAGACACATTCCGATTCCACATGCGATCCAGAGTCTCGTCGCCTCGTCTCCTGCGACTCGGCGGCGGGGCGCGCTTCAAATTCCGTTGCAGCTTCAGAAATTGGTTGAATCCAGCTGGAAACAGATTACTTATCAGCGCGCAATTAACTGAATCTCA
>JBQCEJ010000463.1:0-7807 GCA_051960355.1 Verrucomicrobiota bacterium
ACGTGCAGCGGAGCCACCCTGGCTTGGTCATCGGTGCCTTTTGCGGCGGGATATATCATCCAACGTTCCACGTCATCGGGTGCGGAAACAAACTACGCCACCTCCGCCATCAATAGTTACACGGATTCAAACGTGGCGATCGGAACGACCTATTTCTACAAGATCATTGCCACGAACTCGACGCAGGTGAGCGCCAGTTCCAGCGAGGTCAGTGGCACCATTCAAAATCAGAGTCCTGTCACGATCACGGCGCAACCCGCCGATCAAGTGGTGTGCGCCGGAGATACGGCGACTTTCTCCGTGGCAGTCAGCGATGGGACGGGCGTGTCCTATCTGTGGCAATACAGCCTTAACGGCGGATCGACTTGGACCGACATCCCCACGGCGACAACGGCCAGCTACACGACAGTGCCGGTGGCCGATACCGACAACGGCACCCAATATCGCGTTTTGGTGATCAACAGTTGCGCCTCGGTGCCGTCGGATGCGGCGACCCTCAACGTGGTGAGTGCCGTGGCGACGCTGACGAAGCAGCCGTTCGATCAAACAGTGGTGGCCGGCTGGCCGGCGGTCTTTTCTGTGAAGGCAACCGGAGCGAACCTGATTTATCAGTCGAGCGAGAATGGTGGGAATCTGCAGAATGGAAACGGCGATGCCGTTGCGACCACCGCGTCGCTGACGCTCAGCAACACCACAACCGCGAGTTCGGGCTTCACCTATGATTGCGTCGTCGGGCCTTCCTGCTATGCGGTCACGTCCTCGCCGGCGCTGCTCACAGTCAGTCAATACGCGAGCAACAACCTGGTGCTGCAGTTTGACTTTGAAGATGCGCCCAATGGAACGACCACCACGGATTCGGTCCACGGCATCACGCTCAATCTGGTGGATTCAGGTTTTGCGTCGGTTGATCTTCATGGCCAGCCGGGTTCGGGTGTGGCGGGCGTTGGGCGAGCCTTGGATTTCTCGAGTGGAGCAACCATGGGCGCATCGGGTCCACTGGCTTATGCCATCGGTGACGGCTCGGTGAACTATGGAGCGATCGGTTCGTTCACCCTGACTTTGTGGGCCAATCCGACAACTCCACTCAGCGGGTTTCCGCGGTACTTCATCCTCGGAGCGCCCGGAACCAGCGATACCAGCTCGCCCGATGCTTTCGGATTGTTGAAGTCGACCGGCGAGTCGCTGTATATCAATGGCACTGCTTCTGATTCCCTGACGCTGGTTGAACCAGCCAACCAATGGACCTACATGGCCGTGACTTGGGACGGGCAAACAGTGAGATATTATAGTGGCTCAACCAACGGCAGTGTCACTCTCTTGAGATCCGTGACGGCGGCCAACGGCCCGATCAATGTCGGAAATACTGCAAATCTGCTCCTCGGCAATAACGGCACCCAGAACCGCGCCTTTGCCGGCAAAATGGACAACGTCCGGCTCTACCTCGGTGCCGCGCCTGTTGAGACACTTGAAACCATTCGCCAGGCGGCCCTGCCTGTCGTGGCTCCTCAAATCATCACCGGTGTCACCGCCAACGGCAATGGATCGGTGACGCTGTCGTTCTCGGCCAATTCGTTCTACACGTATCAGGTGCAGTTCGCGACCAACCTGACGCCACCGGTGGTTTGGCAGACGATCAGCACCAACACGGCCGATGCCAATGGGCTTTGGCAATTCACCGACACCAATGCGATTCCGCACGCGCAAGGTTTCTATCGTTCTGTTTACCAGCCCTGAAAGGAGCAAACTCATGAGCTTCGCCCGACTCGTCAAAATGAAAACAGCATCTCGAAGGCGGAACGCCTTCACCTTGATTGAACTGCTGGTGGTGATCGCCATCATTGCGATCCTGGCGGCTATGCTGCTGCCGGCATTGGCGAGCGCGAAGCAGCGGGCCCAGCGGATTGCCTGTCTGAATAACTTGAAACAGATGGGAACGGCGCTGTTTCTCTATGCGGGAGACAACGGCGAAAAGCTCATGACTCCCGCCTTCAACAACAGCAATAATCCTTGGGAAGGTTATGTCTTGTTCAACACGACGCAAGCGAGCGGGCAGCAGGCGGACACCAGCAATCCGACCAATCACGGCCACTTCTATGCCTCACGCCTTATAGAAAGTGGCCGGAGTTATTATTGTCCCGGCACCCGGCCGGGCGACCAGTGGTCTTATGACAACTACACAGCCGCTGGCGCCTGGCCGAGTATTCCACTCCGCGGGCATCTGCTGGTGCGTTCGTCTTTCATGTATTATCCGCAAACCAAACGGCAGGTGAATGTCTTCAATCCCTACATGTTTGTGCTCGCCAGCAAGTCCTCACAACTGGCGGCGGATCGAACGATGATGACCGACCTGGTGTTCAGCTATGACTCCATTGCTCATCGATCCGGGTCATCGCCCGGCGCGCTCAATTGTCTTTGGGGTGACGGTCATGCCACGGTGAATACCAGCAAGGCGGCATTTGATCCTACGCTGTGGGGCGCGGGGCAGTCTACCACCTCGTCAGCGGTTCCCGGGAACAACGCATCGATGTTCCTTAAGATCCTCTTTCTGCTACAGCCTTGAACCTGCAATTGGCGCCGAATTGGAATCCGGCTACCATTGGGGCGAATGCTCGTCGTTCGCCCCTTTCACAAAACGTACGCTGCATCCATCAATTAATTTGTGAGAAACATCCAAAGCAATTCGCGTAAACTTCTGGCCCTGGCCGTCGCGCTGGTGATCGGTGCGAGCCAGCAATTGCTGGCGCAGAGCGGCAGTTGGACCAACGACGCCAGCGGGAACTGGGGCGGCAGTGCGAATTGGCAGAATGCCGTGGTGGCCGATGGAGCCGGGAACACGGCATATTTCAGCAACAGCATCAGTCTCAGCCGCTCGATCACCAACGATACCAGCCGCACGATCGGGAATCTGGAGTTCGGGCGTCCCGATGTCTTCGTCAACAGCGGCGCCCGGGGTTGGACCGTTTACCCGACCGGGGCCAATGTCCTGACGTTGGATAATGGTGCGTCGGTGCCGACGATCACCTGCTGGAAAGGAGCCGCTTCGGCGGGAACGTCGCATCGTTTTTCAACTCCGTTGAGCAGCAGTTTGGGATTGATCAAGCGAGGGGAGAGTCCGCTGTGGTTGAATGCGGCGAACCCCAACCTCACTGGGACGCTGATCATTGCCGATGGAAGTGTTTATGTCCAGGCAGCCGGCGCGTTGGGCAGCATGGCGGTGGTGATTTCCAACGGCTGTTATCTGGATTTTTACGCGACGAGCACGTTGAATCAGGACGTTACTCTGAATGGAATGGGAGCGGCGCAGGACGGCAACACGCGTTCGTCATTGCAGGCCGATTCGGTGACGAGTGGCACGGCGGGCAGTTTTACGATCAACGGCACGGTGACATTGAATGCGACGTCGGACATAGGCGGCAGCAGTCCTGATCAGACGATGACTTTGAACGGTCTGGTGAGCGGACCCGGCGGTTTGGTGAAGAATGGTTTTGCCAATGGCGGCGGCACGCTGGTGCTGGCGCACACCAACAATCTCTACGCCGGTGGAACAACCGTGAGTCGCGGCACTGTGAAAGCCACTGCGGCGGGTTCGCTGGGCAGTTCCGACGTGAACGTGGCCAGTGGCGCAACATTGGAACTGGGCTCACCGGCGGCCATGAACAGCGGCGCCAGTTTGTTCTTATCGGGCACTGCGCCCCTGGTGAATCTTAACTTCACTGGAACCCAAACCGTCGCGTCGCTTTCGTTTGATGGCGGAACGAATCTGGAAGCGGTTGGAACCTGGGGCGCCACGGGTTCGGGCGCTAGCTTTACCGATTCTCGATTTACTGGACCCGGTTTGCTCAACGTCACGGAAACGACGCCGCAGACACCGACGATCTACTGCACCTGGATCATGGTTTGGAACGGCAGCACCGAGAGTTGGTGGCGGCCGGACAAATACCACGGCGCCTATATCTACGTGAACGGCAAGTGGCAATCCATCGATTGGGTCAGCGACAGTCAGATAGTGGAATTTGTGGATAACTGCAAAGCGGCCGGGATTGAAGCCATCATTGCTGATTTCACGAACGGCTGGGGTTGGCTCAACAACCGTGGAAAACGGATTCTGGAATTGTGCGCCCAGCGCGGGATGAAGTTCTGCATCGCAGATTCCAGCAGCACGAGCACGATTGAATCGCACGCTCAGGATATCTGGAACCTGTTTGCCGGGCCGTTCGCTAGCAATTCCAGCGCGTATCTCACGTATCACGGGAAGCCCGTCATTGTTGCCTACACCACGCGGACAGGTTTCAATGCCGTCAACAGCACCACCGGCCAATGGCGAACCAAATTCAATCTCGTGTGGTCTTCGGGCGATGACAGCGACAGCGACAAATGGGGCTGGCAGCTCGAGCCTTTTGTCGGAACCGTGCCCTCCAGTGATTCAATGTTCGTGACCAGCGCGATCAAATGGGCCAGCGGCGTTCCCGATAAATGGCGCAAATCGCTGGCGTGGCTGGATTACAATTTTCAACTCGCGAAGAACAATCATCCCGCGTTCTGCATTGTCGGCTCTTACGACGATATCGGTGAAAGAAACAGCTGGCTGGTGGCGGACACCACCGGCTCGCTTCCGGGTGAACAGATGCGAAATCCAGCCGGGGCGGTGTCTCTGACCGCATACTATGATCGGGTCCGACAATGGATCAGCGGCACTCCAAGCGTTGTGCCCGGTGGCTTTCTTCAGGATGGCGCCTATCGGGTCATCAATCGGAACAGCAATAAGGGACTGAAATTTCCGAACACGGATGTGAATTCCAAACTCATCCAGGGAACAGTCAATACCAGCCTGACCAATGCCTTTTGGTTCACTCATCTCGGCGGTAATGATTACAAGATCACCCAGCTTTCAAGTGGCCTCAGCATGGAAGTGCCAGGTGGATCATCGCAGAGTGGAGTGCAGATCCAGCAGACCTGGAACAACACCAACGCCTGGCAAACCTGGCATTTGAAATCCGCAGGCAGTGGCTGGTATGAAATTGAGAACAGCGACACGGCCCAATCCCTTGAGGTCTCAGGGGCTTCTACCAGCGAAGGCGCGGCGGTGGTGCAAGGCGTGAGCAACGGCGGTCTCAATCAGCAATGGCGCTTCGAAACGAAGCTCGTTTTGAACAGCACCAACGACCTCACCGTCCCGTCAGCGCCGGTGAATCTCAAGGCCACCACTCGCGACTGGCAATCCATTGAGTTGAGCTGGGCCGTCACGCCGGGAGTGGACAGTTACATTGTAAAGCGAGCCACGAGCAGCGGCGGTCCATTTACCAATCTCGCGACCGGGTTTATGTCCTCGATTTACACCGATCGAGACGCTGTGTTCAGTGCGGACTATTACTACCGGGTATCCGCCGTGAACCGGGCAGGGGAGAGCGCCGACTCCGCCGAATTTCATTGGAGCACCGCCACGGGCACGACGGTCATCAAAGATAACAACGCCAACTGGCTCAATGCCGGAAGCAGTTGGATCGGAGGCGCAGTTCCCGGTGCCTTTGATGTGGCGATGTTTACCAACGGCCTGTTTGGATTTGTAACCAACATGACGCTGGGCGAAGACATCACGTGGTCTGGCCTCCGAGTCAATTCACCGGGCGGAACTTTGCAGATCGCCGGCGGCAACACGCTGACGCTCGGACCCGATGGTTTGAATCTTTTAGGAAACAATCTGACGATGACCAATGAGGTCGTGATCGGTGCTGACCAGACCTGGAATCTGGGCAACAAAGTCATATATGTGCGCGGGTTGCTCTCCGGCAGCAATGTGACTCTGAATATCAGCGGCGGCTTGGGATCAGGACTCAACATTGACTATCCAGGAAAAGCGCCTGCTTATCATGGCACGATCAATTATGGCGCTGCTGGAACGTTGATTCTGTCCGGCAGCTTTGCCGGAACGGGAGTGGTGCTGAATGTTTCCTCGCCCGCCGCGATCGCTGCGGTCGGGACGATTGGAACCACGGTGCTGGGCGATCTCATGAGTGCCAACTCCGCCGCGACTCTGGGTGGCGGCAGTCAGAACGGTTCGGTCACCTACCGGGTCGGCGACGCTGGCAATGATTTGACTTACGCCGGCAAGGTGAGCAATGGCAGCGGCTCGGCAACGACCGCGCTGGCCAAATACGGCAACGGCACCTGGAACCTCACCGGAGCCAACAGCACTTTTTCGGGCGGGACAACGGTCGCGATGGGGAAGTTGTTGGTGAATAATACTGCCGGCTCGGCGACCGGCAGTGGAACGGTTCAAGTGCTGTCGGGAGCGGCTTTGGGCGGCACGGGCATCATAGCCGGTCCGCTGTCTGTGGCGGCGGGCGGAACACTCAGCCCCGGTCCGGGCGGCGTTGGTACGGGAACTTTGACGGTCAACAACACCGTCACGCTTTCAGGCGTGACTCTCATGAATCTGAATCGCACCAATGCGCAAAACTCCGCCCGGCTAAACGCGAGCACATTGACCTGTGGCGGCACGTTGAATATTTCGAACGCGGGCCCAGCCATTCAGGCGGGGGATACCTTCAACCTCTTTTCTGCCAGCACCCGTTCCGGTTCCTTCAGCAGCATCGCTCTGCCGGCGCTCGCTTCCAGTCTGGTGTGGAATACAAATTCGTTTTACACGGATGGAACCCTCTCGGCCGTGGCGGTCCCGCCGCCGCAATTCAACACGCTGGTTTTCGCCGGAAGCAATCTGGTGATCAACGGCTCGGGAGGAACTCCCGGCGCAACTTACTACGTGCTGAGTTCCACGAACGCAGCCTTGCCGCTGGCCAGTTGGGCGCGACTTTTCACGAATGCTTTCGACGCCGGCGGAAACTTCACGATTACGAATTCAATGAACGCACCGCAACGGTTCTATCGCCTGCAGTTGCCGTGATGAAATTTCTTCGTGCCGGCTTTTGGGAAAGTTTTATGAAGCAGCCAGACGAGATCGTGAATCATTATTCCAATCGAGTTCTTTCCACTGCCTACGCGCGGCCATTTGTTTTGGCACTCGCACTTGTTTTGGCAACGTGGACGCTCCACGCCGATTCGCCGGAAACCGGCTTCTCCCAGCCGCCGAGTTCAGCGAAGCCTCAGGTGTGGTGGCATTGGATGAACGGCAATATCACCCGCGAAGGCATCACCGCCGATCTGGAAGCCATGCAACGCGTGGGAATCGGTGGAGCCACAATTTTCAATCTGGATTATCGTATTCCACCGGGACCGGTGAAGTTCCGCAGCCCGGAATGGTATGATTTGCTGGACTTCGCCGTGCACGAGGCGCAGCGGCTCGGATTGAAGCTGTCGGTCAACAGTTGCGACGGCTGGGCGAACAGCGGTGGCCCGTGGAACACGCCGGAACATGCCATGCAACGCGTGACCACCAGCGCTACGCAAGCAAGCGGGCCAAAGCACTTCAGCGGGACTTTGCCGCAGCCACCGACAAAGTTGGACTTCTATCAAGACATCGCCGTGCTCGCGTTTGAGACGCCAGAGCAAGCCGAGACGATCAAGAACTGGGAAGCCAAGAGCGGAGATAATGGAGGTTTTGTGCTGTCCTCACCGGCCACAACCAAGGTGGCGCCCGGTTCCGTTGTCCAGAGCACTGGCATCGTGGACCTGACGCGTCGCCTGAAAAACGGTGCGCAACTCGACTGGGACGTGCCTGCCGGCAATTGGACGATTCTGCGAATCGGTTACACGCCGACCGGCCGAACGAATCATCCAGCCACCCGCGAAGGTGCGGGCCTCGAATGCGACAAGTTCAGCAAAGAAGCGATGGACGCGCATTGGAAGGGAT
>JBQCEJ010000464.1:0-15221 GCA_051960355.1 Verrucomicrobiota bacterium
CGGAGGCAAAAAAGGCGGTGGCAAAAGCAAATCGGACTGAACTTCAAACGGGCAGCGCCCTTATCCGTTGACCGCTTTTTTGTAGGCCAAAATTCCATTAACGATGCCTTGGGCCATTCGCTGGCGATAAGTCGAATCGAAAATTTTCTTCCCTTCGCTGGGATGCGACATAAACCCGCCTTCAATCAGAATGGCTGGCATGGTGGCATCCCGCAGCACGGCAAAGCGGGCGCGTTTCACTCCCCGGTCCGCCGCCTTGAGATCTTTCAGCATGGTTTTTTGCACCTGATACGCCAGCAAAACGCTGTTGCCAGTGTTCCGATTGCCGGTGACCCAGCGGGTGTCGCCTTCGCTCCGGGCGTTGGTTGAGAAAGCGCCAGCCGGTGTCAGACAATAGACTTCAACGCCCTGCACCTGACTGCGGCTGCCTTCCACCGAATTGAAGTGAAGACTGACGAACAAATCCGCGCCGCGCTTGCGAGCGACCGCCGGGCGTGATTCCAACGGCACAAAATAATCGGTGCTGCGAGTCAACACCACATCGAGTCCAGCCTTTTGAAGCCGGGCGCGCACTTCCTGTGCGAGCAAAAGCGTGTATTTTTTTTCCTCACTCGATCCCAGGCGAAATCCCGGATCTTTGCCGCCGTGCCCGGGGTCCAGGCAGATGGTTTTAATTTTTGCTCCCGCCGGATTTTTCTTGGGAAACAGAATTGGCCAGAGCGTTTCATCAATGTCGAGCTGCGCGATCCACGCGCTGCCTTTCTGATAAATCGCAGGCGATGCGAGTGACACCTCCACCCCGTCGATCCAAGTTTTGGTGCGGTCTTCCCGAGCGTCCACAGTGAAGACCAGCCGAGCGTTTTGGTTGCTGAGCTGAAGGGATTTTTCGGGGGTGATCCAGCGGACTGCAAAGTGATTCGCATGCGCCCAATCGGTCAAGCGAACATATTTTTTCCCGCTCACCGTCGCCTGCTGAATGCGGTCGGCTGCCTGGATGGACGCCGGTCCCGCAGCCAATCCCAGCAACAAAAGCAGAAGCTGGAGCGCGGGTTTCATGGCGGCGCAATCTGCATACGGCGCGAAGCAAATTCAAGCGAATTGCCATTTATGTGATTGCTAGCTATTCCCATTTTGAATACGTTCTGCGCCCATAAGTAGGAATAAGTTCTATTTGTTATGGACAATTTTGCCGAACTGAAATTAGAAGGAAAAGCTTACAAGCTCCCCACACTCACGGGGACCGAAGGTGAGCAAGCCGTTGACATCTCCTCCCTGCGCAGCGAAACCGGATACATCACCCTTGACGACGGCTACGGCAACACCGGTTCCTGCAAAAGCGGCATCACCTTCATCGATGGCGAAAAGGGCATTCTTCAATATCGTGGCGTTCCCATCGAAGAACTGGCTGAGAAATCCACGTTCATCGAAGTCGCGCACCTGCTCATTTTTGGGAACCTGCCGACCAGTGGCGAATTGCGCCATTTTTCGGAACTGCTGACGAATAATGAGTTGCTCCATGAAAACATGAAGCATCATTTTCAGGGCTTTCCTGCCACTGCTCATCCGATGGCAATCCTCTCCTCGATGATCAACGCGGCGAGTTGCTTTTATCCCGAGTTGTTGCACTCGGACACGATGCGCGACCATTTCGAGATCGAAGCCGCCCGGCTCTTGTCTCAAGTCCGCACGATCGCTGCTTTTGCCTACCGCCAATCGCGCGGCCTGCCGATCATCTATCCCAAGCCGGAGCTGAAGTACACGGCCAATTTCCTGCACATGATGTTTTCGCTGCCGAATCAGGACTACGTGCTGAAACCCGAAGTGGTGAAAGCTCTGGACCTGATTTTTCTGCTGCACGCGGATCACGAGCAGAACTGCTCGACCGCCACGGTCCGCATGGTCGGTTCCAGCAAGGCGAACCTGTTCGCAAGTTGCGCAGCCGGCGTGTGCGCGCTCTGGGGTCCGCTCCACGGCGGCGCCAATCAGGCCGTGCTGGAAATGCTCGCCGAGATTCATAAATCCGGCGATGACGGTTCCAAGTTCATCACGGCGGCAAAAGATAAATCGAGCGGCAAAAAGCTCATGGGCTTTGGCCATCGCGTTTACAAAAACTACGATCCACGGGCGAAGATCATTAAAAAAGCCTGCGACGAAGTCCTGGCGAGCCTGCACGTCAACGACCCCTTGTTGGACATCGCGAAAAAGCTGGAGGAAGCCGCGCTTCGGGAATCTTATTTCGTCGAACGGAAACTCTACCCGAACGTCGATTTCTACAGCGGCATCATCATGCGCGCGCTCGGCATTCCAGTCGAAATGTTCACCGTGATTTTCGCCATCGGCCGCATGCCCGGATGGATCGCCAATTACAAAGAGGTGATGGAAGACAAGAGCGGCCGCATCTATCGTCCCCGCCAGGTTTATACCGGTCCGACTTTGAACCACTACGTCCCGCTGAAAGATCGAAAATAAATACCGGAACGGCGCAAGCCGTTCCTTTGTCTTTGGGACGGCCAACCGCCGTCCCTCCGTTTTTTAGGATATGAATATTCACGAGTATCAAGCCCGCCAACTCCTCGCCCAATCGGGTGTTGCGATTCCACCCGGTGATGTCTGCGACCAACCGGAAGCTGCCAAAGCCATCGCCGCGAAACTCTTCGCCGAAGGTGCGCACGTGGTCGTCGTCAAATCCCAGGTTCACTCTGGCGGACGCGGCAAAGGCACTTTCAAAAGTGGATTCAAAGGCGGCGTCAAACTCTGCAAGAGCGCGGACGAGGTCTTCGAGATGGCCAAAGCCATGCTCGGCAACGTGCTGGTCACCAAACAAACCGGCGCCGAAGGGCGGCTCGTCAGCAAATTGCTCGTGGCCAGCGCGCCCGACATTCAGAAGGAGCTTTATCTCGCCGTGCTGCTCGACCGCGCCACTTCACGCCCGCTGATCATGGTCAGCACCGAAGGCGGAATGGACATCGAGGAAGTCGCCGAAAAAACTCCCGAAAAGCTGGTCAAAGAGTCCATTGATCCCGCCGTGGGACTCATGCCTTATCAGGCGCGCAAGCTCGCGACCGCGCTCGGGCTCACGGGGGACTTGATTGGCCAGGCCGCCAAGCTAATCGCCGGCGTTTACAAAGCCTGGTGGGAGCTCGATGCCTCGATGGTCGAAATCAACCCGCTCTGCATCTGCAAAGGCAATGACGGCAAGCCGGTCATGTACGCCGTGGACGCCAAAGTTTCTTTCGATGACAACGCGCTCTATCGCCACAAGAACATTCAGGACATGCGCGATCTCGCCGAAGAAGCGCCCCTGGAAATCGAAGCCAGCAAGTTCAGTTTGAATTACATCAAACTCGACGGCAGCATCGCTTGCCTGGTGAATGGCGCGGGTCTCGCCATGGCGACCATGGACATCATCCAGCATTTCGGCGGCATGCCCGCGAACTTTCTGGACGTCGGCGGCGGCGCGAGCAAGGAACAGGTGACCGCCGCGTTCAAGATCATTTTGCAGGATCCGAACGTGAAGGGAATCCTCGTGAATATTTTCGGCGGCATCATGGATTGCAACGTCATTGCGACCGGCATTGTTGCAGCTGTGAAGGAAACCGGCTTGAAACTGCCGCTCGTCGTGCGTCTCGAAGGCAACAACGTCGTCGCTGGCAAGAAAACGCTGGCGGAATCCGGCTTAACCTTGATCACTGGTGATTCCATGGCCGACGCGGCTCAGAAGGTCGTCAAGGCGGTTGGGAAATAACCCAACGGAAGTTCGCATGCTTACCGAAATCGCATTCGCTGGCACGCCGGTCACGGACATCAAACGTGCCCGTGCGTTTTACGAAGGTGTGCTCGGGTTCAAGCCTGCGATGGAATCCGCCGGTGGCCTCTGGGTGGAATACGAAATTGGCAACGGCACTTTCGGCATCGGCAGTTACGGCGATGTTTGGAAGCCGTCCTCCGACGGCACGTGCGTCGCATTTGAGGCAGATGATTTTGATGCGGAGATCGCGCGATTGAAATCGCTCGGCGTAAAATTTGCCACGGATGTCATGCCCACGCCCCTCTGCCAGTTCGCCATCATCTGCGACCCGGACGGTAACCGCATCTTGATTCACAAGCGGCACGCGAAATAATTGTTTTGAAATCGTAAATCTGAACTCTGAAATCGTAAATTTTTTTCCCATGTCCATCCTCGTCACCCCCCAAACCAAAGTCCTCGTCCAAGGCATCACCGGCAGCTTCGGCGGAAAACACGCTCAGCTTTCACTGGCTTACGGCACGCAGATTGTCGCCGGCGTCACGCCCGGCAAAGGCGGCCAGCTTTTTGAAAACAAGGTGCCGATCTTCGATACCGTGGCCCAAGCGGCCGCTGCCACCGGCGCCACCGCCTCGGCGATTTTTGTTCCGCCACCGTTCGCCGCCGACGCGATTCTGGAAGGCGTGGACGCCGGACTCGACCTCGTGGTCTGCATCACCGAAGGAATTCCAGTCAACGATATGGTCAAGGTGAAGCGCGCCATGGAAGGCAAGCGAACTCGGCTCATCGGACCGAATTGTCCCGGCATCGTGACGCCCGGTGAAGGCAAGGATTCTCACGGCGGTTGCCGCATCGGCATTTCCCCCGGCTACATTCACAAGAAAGGCAACATTGGCGTCGTCTCCCGCTCCGGCACTTTGACCTACGAAGCGGTTTGGCAACTCACCTGCCGCGGCGTGGGCCAATCGACCTGCGTCGGCATTGGCGGTGATCCTGTCAACGGCACTTCGCATCTCGATGTGATCAAGATGTTCAATGACGATCCAGAAACCCACGGCATCATCATGATCGGCGAAATCGGTGGCAGCGCTGAAGAAGAAGCCGCGGAATGGATCAAGCAATACTGCAAAAAGCCGGTCGCTGGTTTCATTGCCGGCGCAACGGCTCCCCCGGGACGGCGCATGGGCCATGCAGGCGCCATCGTCAGCGGTGGAAAAGGGACGGCTGCAGCCAAAATCGCCGCCTTCAAAGCAGCCGGCATCGGTATTGCGGTGACGCCGTCTGAGATGGCAGATACTTTGCTGAAGCTGATGTAAGCCGTGAAACGTGAAGCGCGATGCGTGAGCCTGTTCCTTCACCTTTCCCGCTTACCGCATCACGATGAACCTCATCGATTTCATTCTGAACGTCGCTGGCGTTCTGCTCTGGCTGAACTGGCGCTCGGCGCGGCTTGATCCACTGACGCGGCTCACACCAGCGACCTTGGTGGGAACAATCAGAAGAGCCGAACCCGTCCGGCTGAAGCGTTGGCATTTACTCGTCCTGATCGGCGCGTTGATCTTTGTCCGCGCGCTCTTCTATCAGTCGGTTGGACCAGCGGTAAACTGGACGCCTAAACTCGATCTCGGCCCCGTGGCACTCGCGTTTCGCGCGAATCGCTTTCCGCATGAGTTGCTTTTTTCCACGCTCAGCCTGCTGCGAACTATGGTCGTATTTTATTTCTGGCTGTTGATGGTGGCGATTGTGCATCGCAGCACTGAAAATCCGGATCCACTGCTGAAGCTGCTTCTGCTGCAACTTGGAAAACCCGCCGCTTGGCCACGTTGGTTGCAGGCGACCGTTCCGATCGCAGTGGGTGCCGCATTGTGGCTGATGATTTATCCGCTGCTGGCGCGAATGGAGCTTGTAAACTGGGCGAGTTCAAATCTGCATCTGGCCGGGCAGGCGCTGTTGATCGGAGCTGGCCTGTATGTGAGCCTGAAATTTGTGATTCCGATCCTGCTCCTGCTCCACTTGGTCGCGAGCTATGTTTATTTGGGCAGCAGCCCGTTCTGGGATTTCACCCACACCACTGCGCGCCACCTCCTCATGCCATTGAACCGGCTGCCGCTCCGCTTCGGCAAAGTGGATTTCGCCCCCGTGCTCGGAATCACGCTGATTTGTGTGGTGCTGATTTATCCGCTGCCGGAACTCTTGCAACGGCTTTTGGACAGGTATCAGCTTTCAATCTGGCCGGGTTGACGGTCGGCGAGTTGAAAATTCGGGAGAAGCTCAGGCGGGCAAATTCAAGCTGCAATGGCTTTCGGAAGCTTCACCGTCACGACGGTGCTCGAACCCAATTCGCTTTGAATCGTCAGGGTCCCGCCGTGCAACTCAGTCAGGCGCTTGCAGATGGTCAACCCCAGGCCGAGCCCTTGCTGTTCATGCAGCTTGCGATCGAACTGCATGTACGCTCCGATCTTGGTGATGTGTTCCGTTGAAAGGCCGCGTCCATGATCGCTGACCGTCAAAACAATGTGGGTCAGTGAATCCGCCAGTGTGACCTGCACCCGTGAACCTGGCTGGGAAAATTTCAAGGCATTCTGCACCAACTCGCCGACCACTTTGCCCAAATATTCCTCCGACATTGGCACCGGCACATCGGTCAGTTCCAAGGTGACGTCATCAATCCGATTGAGCAATTGCGCTTGTTCACGCGCCTGGGCTTCGATCAATGCAGCTGGCGAGACCGTCTGCTTTCTCAAGAGCGATTGGAGTTTTTGTGGATCTGTCCCGAGCAGTTCGAGTTGCGCAAAAATGAGGAAGTTTTCAATCAGATGTTCCAGCCGTTTGCCGGACTGATAAATCACCTGTCCCATTTCAGAAATTTCCTGCGGCTGCAGCGATTCGGAATCTGAGGTCAGGATTTCACCGTAGGCAAGAATCCCGTTCAGCGGCGTGCGCAGTTCATGCGGCAGCATCATGCTGATGTTTTCGCGCAGGTCGGCCAGTTTCTTCTCCGCTTCCTGGCGAACGACTGTCACCTTTTTGAGCCGCACCTCCACCGCCGCGTAAAGCGCATCGATCGTGAACGGCTTGGGCAGATAATCGTCGGCTCCCAACTCCATGCCATGACGCATGCCCGCCTGATCAGCCAGGCCGGTCATCAGAATAAAGGGAATGGAAGCGGTGACCGGCTCGCTGCGAAGGGAGGAAAGCGCGGCATACCCGTCCATCTTGTCCATATTGACGTCGCAGAGGATCAGATCGGGCAACTCCTTCTTGGCTACTTCAATCCCCTTCTCTCCATTGGCTGCCTCGATGACCTCATAGCCATTCTGCCGCAGTGCCAGCTGGATCATTTCCCGCAGCCATTCTTCGTCGTCAATAACCAGAATTTTTTTCATCCCGCTGCCGTTCGTCTTATCGCAGATCACAGGGTGTCTTTCAACTGGCAAAAATTGAGTCACTTGAGTGTCGGTTGTGCGCACGCTGGGGAAATAGCAATGCGTGTGCCTGCAATTCAAAGCTCCAAGTTTAAGTCGGCTGGGCAGAAGAGTTTCGGAAAATCAGCAAAAAGCGAGGCACGACCAAGATCGTGCCTCGCATCACAAACTAACCCGCCCAGCCAAACCGGGACGGAAAGCCAGCGGCCTTACTTCATCTGCGCCAAGATCTGTTCCGTGATCGCTTGGACGGCTTTTTCAGCTTCGGGATCCAAGCCAATCGTTGGCGCTTCTTTCGGCGCCGTCTGACTGGCCACACCTGGACGCCACTCGCCGGTGTCGCACAGTTCACATTCCTTCATGCCATAACGCGGGTCCACAAAGCCAAGGCTCTGCTTGATGTTGAGCAGTTCCTTCATTTGCGGACCGGTGAAGGTGTTGATCGGCTTGCCCAGTTGACCGGCCACGACGATCGTGCGGCAATAGGCCTCGATGATCTCCATGCGCCAGTAGGCTTCCTCGATGTTGTTATGGCTCCAAGTGACGACACCGTGGTTGGCCATCAGGATGGTGTTGTATTGATCGGTCAGGTCGGCGACGAGCTTGCCCATTTCCGGCGAACCGGGTGTGCGATAAGGCGCAACGCCGACAGCGCAGAACACTTCATACTCCGGCAACATGCACGTGGGGGGCGCAATGCCCGCCACCGCGAAGGCCGTCGCGTAAGGCGGATGACAATGGCAGGTGGCCGTAGCCTTGGGCTGCCGCTTCATCATTTGCAAGTGCATGAGAATTTCACTCGTGCGCTTTTTGGTGCCGCACAGCTGATTGCCCTCAAAATCCACCAGGCACATGTCCTCCGGCTTGAGCGAGCCTTTGCTGACCAGCGTGGGTGTGCAGATGGCGATGTCTTCGCCCACGCGAATGGCCATGTTGCCGCCGTTGCCGTCCACATAGGCGCGCTTCCACAAGCGATGGCCCATTTCGCAAATCTGTTCCTTCAAGCTGTGCGCGTAGGGAGAATTGAAGAAGGCTTCCAGCTCTGCCTTGGGGCTTTTTGAGGTGAGTGTCTTGGAAGGCGGTTGCGGTTTACTGTCCGTCACAGCGACGGCGGCAGGCTTGGCGGCAGCGATCACAGAATTCCCTTTGCCATTGCCTTTGTAGTCACGCTGGAAATCACGCGCCGACGGAGTGAGAATGACGTTGTCGCCCAAGGTTTGAATATCCTTGCCGTTGCGGGCCATTTCTTCCAAATCTCGAAGACTGATTATTTGTTTCATTTATTAAAGGGGGAATAGAAAATTTCATCCACCAGCGCCGCATTGCTCGCATCAAGCGGCGTGGGCGCATCAAACGGCGCCGTCGCCTCGGCGCCTTCCACAAAGCCAATGGTCTGACCCACTCCGCCGCCCAGATCATCGTAAACCACCAGGCTCGGATCTTTGCTCATCCCGGCGGGCGTCTCGGTCCCGCGCTGAAAATGATCGCGCGTGAATGGACTTACCACCAGCCAGCGTCCGCCTTCCAAAGCCGGAACGGTCTGGCTCAAGGTGACGCGGCCAATCACAGTTCCCAGTCTCATACCGGCACCCCTGGTTCCGTTTCGTCCACGATTCCAGTAATCATCCAACGTGCGGGGCTTTTCTTGTCGCCCACGGTTTTGCGAGCGGCCAGGCCGTCCGAAGAAATAATCACGCGCTGGTGCATGCCTGCGCCGTGTGGATCAATCGCCACCTGCGGCGCGCCTTCCGGCTGGCCGGCGTTGTTGATCGGCTGGCAAATAACGAACCGCCAACCCTCGAAGCTCGGATGCTTCCGGGTGGCGACCACATTGCCTTCGACTCTTGCCAGCAGCATAAAGTTTTTAACAACAAAGAAATAAAGTAACGAAGTTCAGTTTTCCTCTTTGTTCCTTAGTTACTTTGTTGTTGATCAATAAATTCTCAAATTATCCACCATCACGCAGCGCCGCACGCGCGTGAATGTCTTGGGATTCGTGATGCCTTCGCCGGTCGGCGTGGCGATGGAAAAGCTCAGATAACCTTCGCCGCCGAGGCCAAGGCCAGCCGGAGACGGGCCGTTCTTTACAAACAGAGTCGTGTCGAGCGCGCGAGCCATCGCGGTGATGTTCTCCACATCATGCGAGTGAATGATCGCGGTGTGCTTGTAATTGTGCTCGGCCTGAAGCGAACGTTCGATGCCTTCTTCGACGCTCTTGACGCGTACGATGGGCAGCATCGGCATCATCTGTTCCTCCTGCACGAATGCGTGGTTCGCGTCGGTTTCAGCGAAGAGCAACTGCGTGTTCGCCGAAACACTCACGCCCGCCGCTTTGGCCAGAACGGAAACGTCTTTGCCGATGAAATCCCGATTCACCGAAGCGTGACCGCAACCGCCACCCTGCCCTTCCTTGAAGGTGAAAGCGGCTTTGGAAAGCGCCTCCAACTGACTGGAATTCAGCTTCACCGCGCCATTCTCGGACATGCGGGTCATCAGTTTGTCCGCCACGCTGTCGAGGACGAACACTTCTTTTTCACCGATGCACAGGAGATTGTTATCGAACGCCGCGCCTTGAATGATCGCCTTGGCAGCGCGGGTGGCACAGCAGGTATCGTCCACAAACACCGGCGGATTGCCGGGGCCGGCGCAAATCGCGCGCTTGCCGGTCTGCATCGCGGCCTTTACCACAGCCGGGCCGCCCGTGACGCACAGCAGCCGAACCGCCTCGTTGCTGCACAGCGCCTTGAATGAATCGAGCGTCGGCGTTTCGATGATCGTGATAAGATTCTGGATGCCGGTTTCGCGTTCGATGGCTTTGTTATATTCACGAACAGCCATCGCGGCACACCGCGCCGCACTTGGATGCGCGTTGAAGACAACGGCATTTCCCGCCGCAACGATGTTGACAATATTGCCGCTCAACGTCGGGATGGAATGGGTCGAGGGCGTGATCGCCGCGACGACGCCAAACGGCGTATATTCTTCCAAAGTGATGCCGTGATCGCCGCTGCGAGCGTCCGGACGAAGCCACTCAACACCGGGAACGAGCTTGATGATCTGGAGCTTGGCGATCTTGTGATCGAGCCGTCCGATCTTGGTTTCCTCCAATTCGATGCGGCCCCATTCGACGGCGTTGGCCTCGGCCATCGACTTGACGATCTGCACGACTTTGGCGCGCGCTTCCATGCCTTTGCGCTGCAACTGCCAAAAGCCATGCTGAGCCGCAGCACAGGCGGCATTCGCATCCTGAAAAACGCCATGCTTGCCCGAATCAGCACTGATGCTGCCGCCGGTCGCGATATTCACACGCTTTTCGCCGCAACCACAGGACGCCGCTGCCGCTGAGCTGGAACCGTTGCTTTTCGGCGCGGCCACCGCACCATTCAATCGGCCCAGGACTTCCGACACCACATCTCGAATTAAACTCTCGTTCACTGCGCTCATAAAATTTTAATGACAATCAAGAAATTGAGATTTCATTCGAAACCTCGCTGCCGGAATCAAAGACCTGAACGCGTCAGGCCTTCGCGCTGAAAATCTGCTTACCGAATACATCGACAGTGTCCACAATGCCGATGATCACAGCATCTACCGGCGCATCCTTCATTCCGGGAGCAAGGCGGGCGGAACTGCCCTGGCAGAATAAAACCATTTCGCCAATGCCTGCGCCCAGACTGTCCACTGCCACAATCGTGTTCGCGCCGGGGCGAAATTTGGTTGGATCCTTGTCATCCACCAGTTGCGGCCGCAGCAGCAGCAGCTTCCGACCGCTCATGGCGGGATCCTTTTTGGTCGCGACGACCGAACCTTCGACTTTGGCGAGGAACATAAGGGTAATGCGTGAGGAAGTGATTCGTGAAGCGTGACCTGGCCTCTGCCGGATTCACGTTTCACGCATCACGTTTCACATTTACTTCTTCTTGGGCAAAACCGCTTCCACGTCCTGATGCGGACGGGCGATGACGTGCACGCTGACAACTTCGCCCTTGATGGACTTGATCGCCTGCGCGCCAGCATCGACAGCGGCTTTGACAGCGGCCACGTCGCCGACAACGACTGCCGTGCAAAGGGCGTTGCCGACTTGAGTCATGGGGCCAGCAAGGTCGACATTCGCCGCCTTGAGCATTGCGTCCGTGCCCTCTACGAGAGCGACCAGTCCGCGCGTTTCGATCATTCCAATTGCTTGATGTGCCATAATTCTATTGTTAGTTGGTGGTTGAAAGTTCAGGAGCAAGCCGGCTGGCGGATTGCAGGGTGTTTTGTTTGTTTTCCAAAAATCGTTTTACTTCGCGAGCCACGACGAGTTCTTCATTGGTCGGAATCACCAGCACTTTGACTCGCGAATGGGCCGCGCTGATCGTCGCTTCCGTGGCTTTGGTGGAATGGTTCTTCGCGCCGTCAAGCACGATGCCGAGCTGGTCCAGATTCGCGCAGATCGCTTCGCGCAATTCAGGCCGGTTCTCACCAATGCCGGCGGTGAACACGATCGCATCCGCGCCGTTCAACTCAAAAAAGTAGCTGCCAATCCAATGACGGGCGCTGGCAATGAACACATCGATCGCAGCCTTGGCGCCGGCATGATCTTTGGCCGCGGCATCTTGAATTTCGCGAATGTCGTTGGAGACGCCGCTCAAACCTTTGAGCCCGGATTCCTTCGAAAGCTGGCGCTGGGCTTCTTCGATGCTGACGCCAAAGGTTTTCACCGCGTAAGGAATTGCTTCCGCATCGAGATCCCCGACGCGATTATTCTGCGGCAAACCAGATTGCGGGCTCATGCCCATGCTGGTGCCGATCGCCGCGCCATTCAGAATGCCGGTCACGCTGGAACTGCCGCCGAGGTGACAGGAAATGACACGCAAGGGTGCGCCGCTGATTTTCGTTTGGCCGCCATCGAGGTAAAGACGACGGGCGCGCTCCGCGACGTCGTTGCGCCCGAGCAATTCCGCCGAGCGTTCGGCCATGAACTTGTGGCTCGCGCCGTGAAAACCGAACCGGCGGATGCCCGCTTCGTGCCACGCCGAGGGAACGGCGTAACGCATCATCGCGGGCGGCGCGAACTGGTAAAAGGCGGTCTCAAACAATCCCAGCAGCGGCACTTTGGGCATGCGCTGCGCGAAGAGTTTGATGCCGGTGATATAAGGCGGGTTGTGCGCCGGTGCCAGGCCGTTGTAATCCGCCATGGCCTTGAGCACGCGTTCGTCCAGTCGCACGCAACCGGTTACGTCTTTGGCCAGAACGGTCTTGAATCCCACGGCCGCCAGATCGCTTTCGCTCTCAATCGCGCCCGCTTGCTTCAACTCCGTCAAACAATCCTCAATCGCCTTCGAATAATTGGTGACGCGCTCAAAGCCGCCCTTGTGCATAAGGCGCTCGGGGTTGCTTGAGAAATCAAACAACCGCCACTTGAGCGAGGTCGAGCCGATATTGGCGACGAGGATCTTCATTCGCAAATCATTGCAGCCATTTGCCGAGACCAGACAAACCTTCGTGCGGACGCGGAATCACCTGCACGCTGATCACTTCGCCAACCTGGGCAGCAGCCGCAGCACCGGCGTCGGTCGCAGCTTTGACGGCGGCGACGTCGCCACGGAAAAATCCGGTGACGTATCCGCTGCCGACTTTTTCCCAGCCCGTGAGGGTGACGTTCGCGGATTTGAGCGCCGCATCACACGCTTCGAGCAAGGCACACAGGCCTTTGCATTCGATCATTCCAACAGCTTGTTGAGCCATAAATATATTTAGAGTTGAGGTGAAATTACTTCTTTGCGACCGCTGCGCCGTTCTCGCCAACGAAAGCGCTGAGCAGATCTTCATGCGGACGTGCGAGGATGTGGGAGCTGACCAGTTCGCCCACTTTGGAGGCGGCTTTGGAACCCGCGTCCACAGCGGCTTTGACGCTGCCGACGTCGCCCTTGCAGAGGACGGTGATCAGCCCGCCGCCGATGGGGATGGTTTTGACAAGCGTCACGTTGGCGGCTTTCACCATCGCATCGCTGGCTTCGATGCTGCCGACGTAACCCTTCGTTTCGATCATGCCTAGTGCTTCACTCATAATTTATTTTTTGTTGAGAGTTGAGATGGGAGAGAAAGTTATTTGATCAATTCAACCGGCGTGTCTGGCTGCAGGTTGCAGGCGTTGCCTTCATCGGTGTCGATATGCACTTCGAGTTTGAAGCTCTTGTCCACGCGGCAGAGCATTTTGTCGAGCGTGATGCCGCACGCGCCGCCGATCTTGAGCTTCATGTCGTCGCCGGGTTTCACACCGTAATACGCCGCGTCAGTCGGAGACATGTGCACGTGACGCAATGCGCGAATGATGCCTTCTGGCATTTCAAAAAATCCTTCCGGCCCCATCAACATGCCGCCCAGCGTTCCCTTGATGTCGCCGGAACTGCGCAGCGGCAATTCAAAGCCGAGCGCGATACCATCCGTGTACGACAACTCCACCTGGTTGAGAGAGCGGCAAGGTCCGAGAATGCGGAGATTGGAAATCACGCGGCTGCGAGGTCCGATCAACGTCACTGTTTCTTTGGCGGCAAACTGGCCGTCCTGATAAAGCCACTTGTGAACGGTAAGCTGATGGCCTTTGCCAAAAAGAATCTCAACCGCTTCCTGGGTGAGATGACAATGCCGGGCGCTGATGTTAACGAGCAGCGGATTGGGCGCACTGGCCGAAGTCGGCATCGGCTTGCCGAGCCGCTGATAAACGGCCTGACGGACCAGATGTTCTACCACCGCGCGATGCGTTGTTGGAGCAGGTGCAGCCATATCGATGGGGCGCACTGTGCCAGAATCCGGAAGATCGTCAATATAATTGTTGCAATACCTTTCAAAATCTTCCACGGTAGTGATCAATGCAGGCAGAAGAGCGCCAAAAACATATCGAAAGCTACCTTCAAAAGGTGGAGTTCGCTTCTTTGGAGGAATTGGCCAAACACGTGGATGCCTCAGTGTCGACGGTGCGCCGCGACCTGACGTTGCTGGAAGCTACCGGTTCACTGAAGCGAACGCATGGTGGCGCCCGTTTGCTGGCTCCCTCTTCCGACGAATTTACTTTTTCCTCACGCGACACGCATCAATTGGCGGAAAAGGATGCGATTGGCAAAGCCTGCGCCGCGCTGATCACGCCCAACCAAAGCGTGATTATTGACGCCGGCACGACGGTTTATCATGTCGCTCGCTATCTCGAAGAGAAGACGCCGCATGTCATTACCAACTCACTCCCGGTCGCCAACCTGTTCGCCGCGGCCAATCGCTTGGAAGTGGTGGTTTCGGGCGGGGTGATTTATCCGCGGCTGGGCGTGCTCGTCGGGCCTTTGGCGGTGGAGGCGTTCACCAAGATTCATGCCGACGTGGCGATTATGAGTGGGGGCGGTCTGGCGTTGGAAGGTGTGTCCAATTCGCACGGCCTGCTCATCGACATTCAGCGTGCGATGATCAACGCCGCTCAACGCGTGATTTTCTGTTTTGATCACACGAAGTTCGGCCGCCAATCGGTGCTCGCGTTGTGTGGTCTGGAGTGCATTGACACGATTGTCACGGACAGCGCCGCGCCCATGGCGCTGGTCGAACAATTCCGCGCGAAGGGAATTGAAGTGATCGTGGCACAGTAAGCGACGGTTCTGCTCCTCTTGGAAACTCGGCTTCAAAGCCACTGAACCGGAAACGCCGCTAGGTTTTATCCTTTGCCCCTGGGATTTGAAAGGAACGAGAAATCACCGCAACGCCGATCAGAAAAGGGAAGATCATCAGCAAATAAACAGGAATCTGCACTTCACGGCTGAACACCTTCGGCCGATCAACATTACCTCCTTGCGACTGGGGTGGCGCAAATTCTAGCAAACCGATGCCATCTTTTTTAGAAAATACCCTCTCGTATTTTGCATATGTGATCAGCCCATTTCGGATGATCTCGGGAGTTTGAAGGGTGACGTTCGAGAGCGCAAATGGGATTGCATCAAATCCGGAATCGCGCAGCCAGCGAAATGCGTTATATCGAATGAATGGCGGGATTTTCTCGGACGCATTTGTCCCTGCACTACCCAACAGCG
>JBQCEJ010000465.1:0-4392 GCA_051960355.1 Verrucomicrobiota bacterium
TATGGCAAAGATCAGTGATGTAACAGCGACTTTCATTCTTGAACCAAAAGGACACCGGGCTGAGGTAACCCGGTGTCCGCAATTCCTTACTGCTGCGCTGGAGTTGAGCTCGGCAGCGCATACGGATCGGTCGGCACCGGAGCCACGGCCGGAGCGGTCGTTGGCAACGTGAGCTTCTGGCCAACCCGGATTTTATCCGTGGTCAGATTGTTGGCTGCACGAAGCGCTTTGACCGTGGTCCCGTTCCGTTTGGCAATCGTCGTGAGCGTGTCGCCAGATTTCACGGTGTACACCGATCCACTGCTCGTGCTGGTATTCATGGTTGGAGCAGCGGCCGTCGGCGCGGTTTGAGACGCAGCCGGAATTTGCAGCTTCTGGCCGATCTGCATCTTCGTCGGGACCACCGTGGGATTGGCTTCCTGGAGTTGACGCGTGGTCAGGCCAGGAAACTTCTTGGCGATGGTTGCGAACGTGTCGCCTTTGACAACGGTGTATTCCTGAGTGGTTGGCACGACCGGCACAGGCTGCGGCGGAACATAAGCTTCGGGCTGCTGAGGCTCAGGTTGAACGGGCTGAGGCTCCGGCGTCGTGTAGGGATTGGTGGGACTCGTGTCGATGTTCGTGGCGTCGAGCGACGGCAGAGACTCCATGTTTTCGGTCGGAGGCGGGAGTTCCGGTTCCTGGGGTTTTCGGCAGCCGATCATGAGCAGATCCATGAGGCCGATGACCTGGATGGACAAGACACAAAAGACGGCCAGGCGCACGCGGGCGCGGCTGCTATTTTTTTGCTCCAGATTGGAGCCCTGTGGGACGAATGGACTAGGATTGTTCATTGGAATTTTTGGCGCGGTTAGCGTCCTTTCTTTGAGGTGTGAGTGTTAGTTGATTCGCCTCGGGGTTTTCCCTCAAAAAACCACGAAGCGAAAAATCGCATTTTCCGAAATGATTCTGTCTCTGATTCAAGTTGTCGCCGTTTTATCGCTTATGTTGGGGTCAGCTTCCGCGCCACCCCAACTAATTGATTTCACAATTTGGCAAAATTTCTCCCCACGTTGTTGATAGTTTTGAAACTGATCAAAGCTTGAACAAGCAGGTGAAAGCAAAACCACGTCGCCAGACGCCGCATTTCTTGCCACTACGGTCACTGCTTCTAACAGCGAATCTGCCAGCGTGCAAGGAGTAAAGAGACTCCACGCCGAGCGAATTTTTTTCCGCGCTTCTCCGATCAAAAAAGCACCCTTCACGCGCTTGGAAATGAGCGGGCTGATGGAGTGGAAATCCACCCCTTTGTCCCGGCCACCGGCGATCAGCCAGATGTTCGGTTTTCCGGCCTGGCCCGCGCGCGTGGCGAGCAAAGCATGATGCAAGGCTTCGGGATTGGTTGCCTTCGAATCGTTGATGATTTGGATGCCGTTGATCTCCGCCACGAGCTCGCATCGATGCGCGCCGTGCGTCTGCACTTTCAACGTCTCCACCATGTTTTCCAGCGATAGCCGCAACGCCCGTCCCACAGCCAGCGCCGCCATCAGATTTTCCGCATTGTGCGGTCCGCGCAATCGGCATTGATCGGTATCGAGCAACGGCCCTTCCCAATTCGGCAGCCGGCTGATGATCAATCCGCGATCGAGATAAATGTCCGCTGTCTGATCTGTCGCACTGAAGGTAATCGTCTTGGACGGCGGCATCAGTCCGAGTTTCTGCAATTGCGCCAGCGCGTCCAAGTGAACGATCGCCCAGTCAAACGCCTGCTGATTGGCAAACACGCGTGCGTTGGCCCGCACGTACTCTTCGTGGGTGCCGTAGCGATCGAGATGATCCGGACTGAGATTGAGCAACACCGCCACCGCCGGCCGGAAGAATTGCGTCGTCTCCAGTTGAAACGCGTTGGCTTGGAACACCACGTAATCCAATTCCGAGGTCTGGTCGGCAACGGAACACAAGGGCCGCGCGCCATGACCGGCCAGCACGGTTTTGCGATGAGCGCTCAACAGCATCTGTTCAATCAGCTCGGCCGTGGTGCCTTTGCCATTCGTGCCGGTCACGGCAATGCCGAGGCACTTGGTCAGGCGATAACCCAGTTCAAATTCGCCAATGACGAGAATCTTCCGCTGAGAGAGTTCTCGAACGAAGGCGGACTTTGAGGAAACCGCCGGACTCACGACCGCCAGATCAAAGTGAGTTTCCGGGAGCGTTGCCACCCCGAGTTCAACCGAAACGCCGGCGGACCGGAGTTGCCTGGCGGTTGCGCGCAACGCTTCAGTGTCCGCCTGATCAATTGCCAGCACGGTGGCGCCGGCCCGCTGCAGCAGGCGGCAGGCGGCCTGACCGCGCCCGCCCAGGCCGATGACGAGGACGTGTTTCTTTTCTAGTTCGAGCATTGTTAAACTTTCAAAGCCGTTGCCTTACCGAATTTTCAAAGTGCTCAATGCCACAACAGCAAACAGCAGGCACAAAATGTAAAAACGCATGACGACTTGCGATTCATACCAGCCCTTCTTTTCAAAATGGTGATGAATCGGCGCCATCAGAAAAATTCTCCGGCCTGTTCCGAATTTCACACGGGTGTAGCGAAACCAGCTTTTCTGCAAAATCACGGAAACCGCCTCCATCACGAACACGCCGCCAGCGATCACCAGCACGAACGGTTGATGAATCAGCACCGCGATGATCCCAAGCGCGCCGCCGAGCGCGAGCGAACCGGTGTCGCCCATGAACACGCGCGCCGGATGACAATTGAACCAGAGGAAACCCAGTCCCGCGCCAATCATTGCCGCGCAGAACACGGTCAACTCGCCAGCGCCGGTGACGTAAGGAACCTGAAGATATTCGGCCGCCTTGAAATTCCCCGCTACGTAGGTCAGCACCAAAAAAACCACCGAGACGATCAACGTGCAACCAATCGCCAACCCGTCGAGTCCATCAGTGAGATTCACTGCGTTTGAACTTCCCACGATGGTAAACATGGTAAGCAGCAGTCCGACGATCGCGCCGACGGCAATCGGATGCTTGTAAAACGGCACCATCATGACGGTGACCAGGTTGCTGCGAATCAGTTCTTTGTTCTCGGGAAACTTGAGCCAGCTTTGCGCCGGCAGTTGCCACAGATAAATGGCCACGAATAATCCCAAGGCAATCTGCACCCAGAGCTTCACCTGCGGTTTGGTCCCATGACCGCTCTGTTGAGTGATCTTGGCGTAATCATCGTAAAATCCCAGACCGGCCAACACCAGGAGTGACAGTAATGTGAGTTCGACCAACGGATTCCAAGCAGTCCAAAGCAGCGCCGTCGCACTGAGTACCGCAACGATGAGAATTCCGCCCATGGTCGGAGTTCCTTTCTTGCTCAGGACGCGGGCACCGAAATCTCCATGTTGGTCTGCGAGGTCCTGATAATCCTGACCGAACTTCAAGCGTTGCAGCCAGCGGATGACTTTGGGCCCCAGCCAAAGGCTCAACAACAACGCCGTGATCGCCGCGCCAGCACTGCGCACGGTAATGTAGCGAAAGAGCCGCAAAGGCGACAATCGCTCGGCCCAAACGGTCCCTTCCGACCACTCCAGCAGCTTTTGACTCAGGAAATACAACATTCAGTTTTTGTTCGCCGCTCAACCAGCGCGCAACAGTTCGGCGACCTGTTCCAGCCTGGCCGCCCGCGAGGCTTTCAGCAAAACAACGTCGCCAGGCTTGATGAAACTTTTCACGGCCGACGCGGCCGACGGGACTTCGTTAAATTCGAGGACGCGATTCAAGCCGGCATCCCGCGCGCCCCTGGCCATGAGCGACGCCATTCGACCGACGGCGAACAGTTGTTCCACGCCCAACTCCGCCGCCCGGCGTCCCACTTCTTCGTGCGCGGCTTCACTGTGCTGGCCGAGTTCGGCCATGTCGCCCAGCACGGCCACCCGCCGGCCTTTACAAGGCAAATCGTGCAATGTTTCTAATGCGGCAATCATCGAATCAGCGTTGGCATTATACGCGTCATCCAGGACGCGAACGCCATTCAATTCCCAGAGTTGCAGGCGCATTTTCGGTGCCTGACACTCGGCCAGGCCACGCTCAATTTCCGCGCGGCTCAAACCCAACTCCGCCCCGAGCGCGATCGCGAACAATGCGTTGAGAGCCTGATGACGGCCAACGAAACCGATGCCATACTCGCCACTCAATTCAGCATTGGCGTTTGCCACGCGAAAACTCATGCCGTTTTTTTCCAGGCGAATCTGACTGACACGCCAGTCGTTCCCTTCGCCGGTCCCAACTCGAACGACTTTGGCTGGCGTGGGCGGGGCCATGGTCCCGCGCCACGCCAAGTACACCGTCAAAAAAAAAATTGCCAGGGGGGGGAGCACAAACCCGCGCGGCCCCGCCACCGAGGCGCCCCCGGGAAATGATCGA
>JBQCEJ010000466.1:0-15748 GCA_051960355.1 Verrucomicrobiota bacterium
TTTCAAAGCCGCTGATATCATTGGTGAATTTCGGCGTGCGATATTCGGTCACCACGCCGTCAGCACCAGTGACGCGCACCCAGGGAATCACCTGGCGCCGCGCGTCGGTGGCTAGATATTCGATCTTATTGTTCTGGTTTACGTGCCAGTGAATGCCGCCCACGGGTCCATGTGTCGGATCGGCGCCACCGACTTTGAGCGAGAGTCGAACGGTGTAGGGCGTATTGGTTTCGTCCGCCAGGAAATGCGGATAAGAACGATCGATGTTGCCGGAAAACTTCTGCGGCCAATGACATTGCTCGCAAGTTTCGCGCGCGGGGCGCAGATTGCGGATCGGCGTTTTGATGGGACGCTCGTATTCTCCGGTCATCACCCCGACCAATTGATGCACGCCATTCATCTTGGCTTTTACAAAGGCATCCGCTCCATGACCGAAATGGCATTCGACACAGGCCACCCGGGCGTGCGGTGAGAATTGGTAAGCCGTGAACTCAGGTTTCATCGGGCCGTGACACGCCTGCCCGCAGAACTGAACGGATTCGCTGACATGATAGCTTTGATAACTGCCAATCGCGGTGCAGAGGAAAAACGCAACGCTGCCGATGGCAAAAAACTGGAGCTTGCGACGGTCCGCCGGACGCGAAAAGTCGAGTGTCAACAAACTCACCGAAGCCTTATGCACTTCGCCAGTCCGGCGCTTTTTCCAATATTGCAGCAGAGCGCCCAGGGCGATCATCCCCAACCCCAAAAACAGAAATCCCGGGGCAATGACATACGCCAGGATGCCCATGTAGGGATTGCCGTTGTGGGCAAACAAATCCATGGCGAAGAGGAGGAGGAACGCGAAGAAGCTGGCGATCGCAACTACCAGGCCGGCAAAACTGAGCCAGTTACGCCAGAGTGGATTTCTGGCCCGAGGGCTATTTTCTGTATTCATGTGAGTGGTTGGGACAATGAACTTCAGCTACGGCTTAAAGCCGGTTCAGGTCGGCATAAGCCGAACTTGGAACAACTTTCTCTGCACCCGGCAACCTCCCCCTTCAGCGCGAGCCGCCGGAAGAGGTTCCGGGAATCACCAGCCCGAGGCCGGTTTATTTTTTGAAACTCCGCAGGTAGGTGATCAGCCCTTTGATGTCCTCATCCGAAAGGCCTTCGGACGGCTTCATCAACGTTTTCCCATCTTTATCCTTGAGACCTTCTTTGATCACTTTGAAGGCGGCCTCGTCTTTCAATTCGGCCTGCACCTTGGCATCGGTGTAATCCTTCGCGCCAAGTTTCTGGCCCATCTTGGTTTGCCCTTTGCCATCCGCTCCATGGCATTTTGCGCATTGGTCGTCGTAGAGCGCTTTGGGATCCGCGGCGTGCGCTGTCCAGGTCGCCAAAGCGGCCAGGGCGATGCTGATTGCAACTATTTTTTTCATATGTTGATTTCGTTTGCAGACGATGCGGTGAAGCCATTCACCGCCACATTTCGGAGCCTATTTTTAGCGGGTGTGGTCGTTCTGGCCTTTCGCTTCTTGGCCAACCTTGAACATTTATTGTTTAGCGCGCAGCGCAGCCGTGAATTCCAAGGGAGAAGAGCGTGCAAGGAAAGCTCACGCGAAGGACGCAAAGACCGCAAACGACCAGAGCGACGGCTTCGTGCAAAATCCCTTCAACCTTTGCGTCCGTTGCGGTCTTGGCGTGAGTTGCCTGCCTGAGCTGGCACGATGCGAAGAAAGAAATTCCTTGAACCCGACGGTAAACCGGTTCAGAGCACCGTCGCGTTGGCGGGACGCCGGAGTTTTTCGATGGCGGTTTTTGTTTCAGGAGGCAGGAAAAGTTTCACCAGCACGACCAGAATAATGAAGGGCAAGATCAATACGGCCAGAGACATCAACCAACCTTCTTGTCCGGCCAGCTCCATTTTGAACGTGGTAAAACCGCGCAGGCTTTTGGAGAACAGTTGCCCGCCGATCACCACATTCCAACGCATGGCCAGCACGCCGATGACAATCAGGAACGCACTGAGGAAATACATTCGCCGCCGCGCGAACATCGGGATGCGCTCGCGAAAGAGCTGGGTTGAGCCCAGCATGCTTAACGGCAACAACGTTCCCAGGCAGAGCTGTCCGACCAACAGCGTGTAGAACAATTTGCCCGAGGCGAGTTGCTTGAGCACGGCGATCGATTCGTCCGCCGCATAGAGCCGATGAATCCAGTCCAACGCCTCGACTGAAAAATCAACGACGAGCGCGTAGAACAGGAACATGCCCATCGCATCCAGGCAGGCATTGTCGAGCGCGGTGCGCCGAAACCAGTTCAACACGCCATAAATCAGAACGCACAGCGCAATGCCCGAGACAATCGCGGAAAAAATAAATATCACCGGCATCAGCACATTGCCCCACCACGGATTCGCTTTGATGGAGCCGAAGATGAACCCGACGTAACCGTGCAGCAGAAATGCGGAGGGAATTCCGATAATCGTGATCGCCTTGCTCATCCGCTCGTCGAGATGAACAGCCTTGGGCGAAACGTCCGAAACGCCGAGTGTCAGCAGCCGGTACAGCGTTCCCCGAAAACCGCTCTCCTGCTGCGCCCAGTGAACAAAATCCCGGCGATAATCAAACCACAGCTCCAACAGCAACACCGCCATGATGTACCAGGCATAGACAAACCCGAACATCGCCATCGGCGAACTCACGTGCGGCGTCATCATCACTTCAAAGCAACGCTCGGGATGCCCGAGATGCAACAGCAACGGAAGCGGCGCGCAGATCAGGAAAGCCATCGCAATCAGCAACGCAAGTCGATACGCCGGTTCCAGCGCCTTCACATTGAACACGCGCACCAGCGACGCCATGATAAACGCGCCGGCAACGAGCCCGGTAATGTAGGGATAAACGACGATCAACGTGCTCCAGAGCAGCGTCTGCTCGTTCGGGTAAACATAGCCGTCCACATGCGTCATGTGAGTGATCATCGCATGAGTGTCGTTCATCAGCTGAACGGCATTGGTCAGGTTGGCGGCCATATTATCGAACCTCCTTGTCCAGGTTCGCGTACATCACGCGCGGTTCAGTGCCCAGATGCGGTTTCAGGGAAAAGACTTTGTTCTTCTGGATGAAGGCGTGAATCGGATCGTCCGGCACTGGATTTTTCAGGTCACCGAAAATGCGCGCGTCGGTCGGGCAGACTTCCACGCATGCGGGCTTGAGGCCACGCGTGATGCGGTGATAACACAGCGTGCACTTTTCTGCCGTCCTGGTTTCCGGATTCAAAAACCGGCAGCCATACGGGCAGGCTTGAATGCAAAATCCGCAGCCGATGCAGTAGTTCGCATCCACCAGCACAACGCCGTCAGGGCTGTCAAAGGTCGCTCCCACCGGACAGGCCTGCACGCAGGGCGAGTGTTCACAGAGATTGCAAAGTTTCGGAACGAAAAATGATTTCAGGATTTCTTCACGCGGCACGAGGCTGGGCGGAAAGCCCTCCATTCCGCCGTTGGGCGAATCCACCAGCACTTCGCCACGCAAATCATCCATGCCCGGTTTGGGTTTCTTGATGATGTACCGCTCGATCCAGGTTCGGAAATAAGAGGAGCCCTTGGGCACGTTGTTCTCCGCTTTGCACGCTTCCACGCAATGACCGCAGCCGATGCATTTGTCCACGTCGAAAACCATCAACCATTTATGGCGGGTCGGATCGTACCCTTTCGGCGTATGGGAAGAGACAAAAAGGTTTTGAACCGCTGCCTTGGACGCCCGCGCCAGCGGCCTGGAAAACACCCCAGCCAACGCACCACCCAGAACTCCCAAAACGCGACGCCGTGATGTATTCATGGAACCTCCGTGGGATGGTGAGGCACATGGCAGCCGATGCAACGTTCGCCTCGGTAATGATCTTTGAGGGTGATCTGCTTGAGAAACTTGGGCCGTGCCGGATCAGACTCGTGGCAGCGCAGGCATTCGCTGTCGGCCAGGTGATGCGTTTTCACATCCGGATTATCGGCATGCGCCAATGCCGGTCCGTGGCAACTTTCGCAGGAGATCAGCTTGTGCTCGCCCTTGCTCAGCGTCTGCACAATGTCGGAATGACATTCATCGCACGCCTTTCGGCCGGCGAAGGTCGGTTGGCGCGAGGCAATCTCCTCCAGCGCATCCCCGCGATACCAGCCGTATTGTCGAAAGGAAGAGGGCGTCAGAAACGCGCGTGCCACCAGGTAGGAGCCGACGATCGCCAGCGTCAGCAAAACGATCCGGAAGATCTGCGGCGGCATCTTCAAGAAACGCATGGTGAGTTATTTTAGAATTGCCGGCCGACGGCTGAAGGAATCGCGACCCTGTCTTCACCAAAAGAACACGAGCGCCGGCCGGCAATCCGAATGGCTACGCCTTGAGCGACCGCATGTAAGCGATCAGCGCCTTGATCTCGGCATCCGAGACGTCTTCGGCGGGCTTCATGAGGGTCTTGCCATCTTTATCTTTCAGACCTTCCTTGATGGCTTTGAACGCTTCGTCATCCTTCAAGTCCGCCTGCACTTTGGCGTCGGTGTAGTCTTTGATCCCGAGCTTCTGGCCCATCTTGGTCTGGCCTTTGCCGTCGGCGCCGTGGCATTTGGCGCAGGACTTTTCCCAAATCTCCTTGGCGTCGGCAGCGCTGGCCGTGATGGCCGCAGCGACGCTGAAGATTGCGCAAAACAGGAGTACTTTTTTCATAATGTTGTTCCAGTGTATTGGTCCGTGATTTATCGGCATTGTGATGATTGCCTTGTCCGGCAGCATTTATCCGCGGGCAAAATCCGGCTAGTCCTGCGTTGCCGAACGCTTGGCTTTTTTTGCCGCCTCCGGACAAAGAAGAGTGTTAGCACTGGCCTGATTGAACCTGGGCAAAATAATACCACCTTTCGACAAAGCCAGTGTAGAAGCCCTCCAGACACCCTCGCTAATTTAGTCGCACATCGTGGAAGATATAACGCAATCAAACCTCGAGATCGAAGGGCTGCTGGAGAAAAAAAAGCCAGCGACCCCGCGCCCGCTTCCCGCCCAGGAAACCGCCTCCGGTTGCCCGCGGGATTTCCTGGATAATCGCTTTGTTTACGTGGTGGTTTCGCCGCGCGCTCGTGGTTTGTCCCTGGGCGTGAACATGAATCCCGACAAGGCCTGCAACTTTGATTGCGTCTATTGCGAAGTGAACCGCAAGGAGCCGCCGCGCGAACGCTACCTGGACGTGGAGATCATGGCGGCGGAACTGAAGCAGACGCTCCAATTCATCCGCGCGGGCCGGCTCCGCGAGCGGCCCTGGTATCAGCATTTCCCTGACGAGTTGCTGCAACTGCGGCATGTCGCGTTGAGCGGCGACGGCGAGCCGACGTTCGCCCTGAATTTCATGGAGGCGGTGCAGGCTGTGATTCACCTGCGGGCTTTGGGCGACCATCCCTTTTTCAAGATCGTCCTGATCACCAATGCCACCGGGCTCGACCAGCCGCAGGTTCAATCGGGTCTCAAGCTGTTTACCAAGTCCGACGAGATCTGGGCGAAACTGGACGGCGGCACGCAAGCCTACCTGAACAAGGTGGCGCGAACGACGGTTCCGCTGGAGAAAGTCATGAGCAACATTCTTCGGTTCGCTGGCCAGCGTCCCGTGATCATCCAAAGCCTCTTTCCGGCTATCAATGGCGAAGAACCGTCGCCAGAAGAAATCAAGCAATACGCGCTGCGCCTCAAGGAACTTAAACTTGCCGGCGTGCAAATCCCGCTGGTGCAGATTTATTCCGCCACCCGCCCCACCCCGGATTCAAGCTGCGGGCATCTGCCTCTCAGAAGCTTGTCCCGGATCGCGCATGCCGTGCATGAGATTGCCGGCCTGAACGCGGAAGTGTTTTAACCGCCAGAACTCCTCAAACCGGCCTGCGAATCCAAGACGCAGGCCGGATCCCCTTCGCGGCAATTTCAAAAGAGACTCACGCAAGGACTCAAGCCGACAGCCGCCGACGTGAACACCCTGACCCCTTTTGCGACCGTCGCGCGAGGCCGACTTCTTTCCCGAAGCACAGATCAAACTTCCATCAGCATTCGCGTCGGCGTTTCAACCATTTCCTTGAGCCGCTTGAGGAACGTCACCGCCTCACGGCCATCGACAATGCGATGATCATAGGTCAGCGCCACGTACATCATCGGGCGGATCACCACGTTTCCGTGAAGCGCAATCGGACGCTCCTGAATCGCGTGCATTCCCAAGACACCGCTTTGCGGCGGGTTTACGATCGGAGTGGAAAGCAGCGAGCCGTACACGCCGCCGTTCGTGATGGTGAACGTGCCGCCCTGAAGTTCATCGGGCTTCAATTTATTCTCTTTGGCGCGCGCGCCAAACTCGCCAATGGCCGTTTCAATCTCGGCAAAGCTCATGCGCTCGGCATGACGCAAAACCGGGACGACCAGACCTTTGCCGCTGCCGATCGCCACACCGATATCAAAGTAATTGTGGTAAACGATGTCCGTTCCGCGCACCTCCGCGTTGATCGCTGGAAACTGTTTGAGCGCGTCAATCGCCGCTTTTACGAAGAACGACATGAAGCCGAGTTTCACGTTGTACTTGCGCTGGAAGACTTCGCCAAATTCCTTCCGCAAAGCCATCACGTTGGTCATGTCGATTTCGTTGAACGTGGTCAACAGGGCGTCGTTGCGCTGGGCTTCCACCAACCGTTCCGCCACGGTCCGACGCAACCGGCTCATCGGCACGGCTTCCTCTTCCCGATCGGAACGCGGTGTGAGCAAGGTCGCTTTCACCGGCTCTTCCAGCGAACGCGGCGGAAGGACTTCCTCTTCGACGCCTTTTTGGATTCGGGACTTTTCTTTCGGCGCAGATTCAGCCGCAGCGCGTGGCACCGGCGTTGCGGGTTCCGGTTTGAGATCGCGCTTTTGCTCTGCGGCTACGGCAACGGTCTTTTCAGCCGGCTTGGCTTCCGGAGCCTTCGCCTCGGCCTTGGCCGTGGCAACTTCAGCTTTCCCGTTTTCCAGATAGCCAATCACTTCACCCACTTTGGCGACATCGCCGCGCTTCTTCAGCATTTTGGAAATGGTTCCCGTCTCAGGCGATGACAATTCCACTGTCGCCTTTTCGCTTTCCAGCGCGACGATCGGATCATCTTTTTTGACCGCGTCACCTTCCTTTTTGAACCATTCGCCAATTTCGACTTCGGTGATGGACTCGCCGCTTTCCGGAACTTTCAATTCAATTGCCATAGATTTCTGATGCGTGAAACGTGATTACTCGAGAAATGCCCGTTTGATAATTTCTGCCTGCTCTTGCTTGTGCCGCTTGTGCGAACCCGTGGCGGGAGTGGCCGAAGCCGCTCGGGCCACTGCCTTCAATGGGAATCGTCCCAAAAGGTTTTCGCCAAAGTGAATTTTTAAATAGTTCCAAGCGCCCATGTTGGCCGGCTCTTCTTGAACCCACACGATCGGCGTGCCATCGCGATACGGCGCAAGCGCCGCTTCCAATTGTTCCGACCGCAGCGGATAAAGCTGTTCCAGGCGAAGGATCGCCACATCGTCGCGCTGCGCTTCGGCGCGATATTCTTCCAGCTCAAAATAAATCTTCCCGGTGCAGAGCAGAATCCGACGAACCCCTTCCGCCGGACGACTGAGCGCATCCGGCAGGATGCGTTGAAAGGAGCCGTGCGAAAACTCTTCCAGGCTGGAAACCACTTTGGGATGACGCAGCAGGCTCTTGGGCGTCATCACCACGAGCGGCTTGCGCCACGAACGCAACGCCTGTCGGCGCAGGCAATGAAAATACTGAGCCGGCGTCGTCGGATAAACCACCTGGATATTGTCCTCCACGCTCAACGCGAGAAAACGTTCCAGGCGCGCACTGGAATGTTCCGGCCCCTGCCCTTCGAAACCATGCGGCAGCAGCATCACAATGCCGCTCAACTGGCCCCACTTGTCTTCACCGCTGGCAATAAATTGATCGACGATCGGCTGGGCAACATTCCAGAAATCTCCGAACTGCGCTTCCCACACCACCAAACCGTCGGAGCAATCCAGGCTGTAGCCATATTCAAAACCGAGTACGCCGGTTTCGGATAACGGACTGTTGTAAATTTCAATCGAAGCCTGGTCGGGCGCGATGTGTTTCAACGGCGTGAACGGGTGACCGTCCTGATCGTCGTGCAACACGGCGTGACGATGACTGAACGTTCCGCGCTCACTGTCTTGCCCGGTTAAACGCACGGGCTTGCCTTCGGCCACGAGACTGGCCAACGCCAAACCCTCCGCTGCCGCCCAGTCCAACGGGTGCTCGCCCCGCGACATCGGCGCGCGCGTTTCAAAAAGTCGCTTCAGCTTCGGATGGAGGTGAAAATCTTCCGGAACGCGCGTCAACGCCTGCAGCCAGCCGGAAAGTTTTTCAACCGCCACGCCGGTTTGAACTTCCTCCGTTGGTTCGGCGCCGCCTTTGCCTTTCCATTGAATTACGGTCGGTGCGCCGGGAGGAATCTCCTTTTGCGAGTGGGACAATTCCTTTTCCAAAACCTCGCGCCGCGCGGCGGCAATCTCATCGGCTTCGGTGCGGGTCAGACCGCCCAAACGGAGCAGGTGTTCAAGGTAACCTTCCCGAACCGGTTTCCGCTTGGCAATGGCGCGATACAATACCGGCTGGGTAAAGGTGGGTTCGTCGCCTTCGTTGTGACCCAGACGACGATAACCGTACATGTTGATCACGACATCGCGCTGGAACTCGCGCCGAAAATCCATGCCGAGCCGCACGACTTGCGCCACGGCTTCCGGGTCTTCTCCGTTCACATGGAAAATCGGAATCTGAAGCATCTTGGCCACGTCGCTGGCATACTGGGCGGAACGCGCTTCTTTCGGACCGGCAGTGAACCCGATCTGGTTGTTGACGATCACGTGCAAGGTGCCGCCGGTTCGATATCCGGGAAGCTGACTGAGGTTCAATGTCTCCTGCACGATCCCTTCGCCCGCAAAGGCAGCATCGCCATGAATCAAGACCGTCATGACTTCGTTATGGTCACGATCCTTGCGGCAGTCCTGAAGCGCACGCGCGCGGCCCAACGCGACCGGATTGACGAATTCCAGATGACTCGGATTGAAACAGAGCGAGAGCTGCATCTTGCCGCCAGCAGCAGTCGTCCATTCCGAACTGTAACCGAGGTGATACTTAACATCGCCGCGGCCGGGTGAAGAGTTCCACTCGGTGTCGGCGAAATCACGAAAAATCTGGCGCGCGCTTTGGCCGATGATATTCGCCAGCACGTTCAACCGCCCACGATGCGCCATGCCAAAGACGATTTCCTGGACGCCCTGCTCGCCCGCTTTTTCGATCGCGAGATCCAGCAGCGGAATCAGACTTTCCGAGCCTTCGAGCGAAAAACTTTTGGCACCCACGAACTTTTTGCGGATGAACTCCTCAAACGTGACCGCATCGGTGAGCCGCGTCAGGATGCGCAACTGTTCGTCGCGAGTGAGCTGCAAGCGGTTCTCCGTGGTTTCCATGCGCCGCTGCAACCAGCGGCGCACGCGCAGATCATCGATCTGCATGTACTGCACGCCGATCGACCGGCAATACGTGTTGCGCAGACGTTGCAGCAACTGGCCGAGGGTCAGTTCACCATCGTATTGAAACGTTTCACTGTGAACCGGCAGATCCATGTCGGCGTCCGTGAACCCGAAGAATTCCGGCTCCAGTTCCGGTGGCGTGGGCTGCGGCTGTCCCAGCGGATCCACCTGCGCGATGCGATGACCGCGCACACGGTAGAGCCGGATCAGGAGATAAATGCGATCCTGCAACGCGGCGATGTTGCGGTCGAACCGCGCCGGAACCGGAGGCGTGTTGGGGGGATTGAACAGGCTGAACGGCCGAAAGGACGGACCAAAGTGAGGATGCGGAAATCGCAATTCGCTCGTGGCGACGGTTTTGAAATAGCTCTGCCACTCCGGCGACACCGAGGTGTGATCGCGCAAATAGTCTTCGTAAAGACCTTCGACGAACGCAAGATTCGCCGGGTTAGGCGATACGGGGTTGCTCATACCGCGAATCCTCAATGCGGTTGTTTCACCTGTAAAGTGGAAATTACCCGTTTCACACCGTCGGCTTCCAAGGCCAGCAACACCGCCTTGCCGATTTGATCCGCGTTTGAGACCGATCCGGACAGCGTCACAATGCCGTCCGTTGTGTTGACCGAAATGTCCCACGCCGACAGATCCGGATCGCCCACCAGCTTCGCTTTGATGGCGGCCGTGATCCTTGCGTCGGCGGTGGCATCGGCAATTTTCTGTCCAGCCTGTTCCGCGTTTTGCCGGATGACCTGACCGGTGCGATTCAACTCATCCTTGATCTCGTCACTGTTGAGGTGCAGCGATTGCAACTTGTCGCGAATCGCATTGCCCGCGGATTGGGCGGAGGATTCGGCTGACTCCCCTGTTGGGTGCTGCCGGACGGTGTTGGGATTGGAGCAGTAAAGCCAAACCGCCACGCCGCCAACGGCGATGCCAATTAAGAATACGAAAAATTTCATAAGCGCTCCCGGCAACTTAACGCCGCGCCCGGTGCGGGTCAAAATCAAGTGAAGCTCGGCTGCAATTCATGAAAACGGACTGGCAAATGGCGCTTGCAGGGACCGCGAGTCCGCCACGGCAGCGCCGTTGCAGGCAAGGCTTTTGGTTCTGAACCTGCCCAAGTCACAGGTCGGCACGCTGCAGTTCGAGCCAGAAGCAACTGCCGACACCCACTTGGGATTCGACTCCGACCCGGCCGGCCAATCGATCGATACCCTTTTTGACAATGGCCAATCCGATCCCTGTTCCAGGATAAATGCTGTTGGCTTCATGCAGTCTTTCGAACATTCGAAAAATGCGCTCAGGGTAATCAGGCGCGATGCCGATGCCGTTATCCTGGATGTTGAGCCGCACCGTGCTTACAAATGTTTCAGCCCAGATGCGAATCCGCGGGCGGACGCCGGGCGCGACAAACTTGAGCGCGTTGCACATCAGGTTATTCAGGACCTGATCCAAGATCTGCGCATCCCCTCTGACCTTGGGCAGCGGCGCATCCACCTGCAACTCGGCTTTGGTGGTTAAAATATCGTGCCGCAAATCCTTAAGGACACTTTCGACGAGCGCCGTCAAATCCACCGAAGCCCAGACCACGACCTGATGTCCCAAACGCCCGTAATTCAGCAGGTCTTGAATGAGCCGGTCCATCCGCCCCGCCGCATCGCGAATCCGTTGCGCGTAATTTTCCCCTCGCGCATCCAGCGTTCGCGCATACTCGTCCAGCAGCAGATCGGTGAAACTGTGCATGGCCCGAAGTGGCGCGAGCAGGTCATGGGCGACGTGGTACAGCACTCCTTCAAGAGATTGCAGGCTTTCCTCCAACAGGGCTGTGCGCTCCTCGACACGTTGCTCCAGCTCCTTGTTGAGCTGCGCCAGCTTGTCGCGCGCGTGGCAGAGGTTTTCTTCCGCGCGCTTGCGCTCGGTGATGTCTTCGATGATCCCCAGGCTGTAGCGCGGGCGGCCATCTGCTTCTCGTACCATCCGCGCGTTTACTGCAACCCAGCGCACGGAACGGTCTTTGCGGATGTAACGCTTTTCCGAGGTGTAGACCTGAAGTGCTCCCTGGATGTAAGCATCATACACCGCCCGGTCACTTTCGCGATCGTCGGGATGCGTGAGTTCGAGCACCGGGAACCCTTCCAACTCGGAACGCGAGTAACCCGTGATATCACAGTATTTGTCATTTACCTTCAGGAGCCGCCCCTCGGGGCTGGCGTACGCCATTCCGACCGCGCCCAGGTCAAAAAAAACGCGATGCAGTTCTTCACTGTGGCGCAACGCTTCCTCCACGCGCTTGCGCTCGGTGATATCGCGGCTGACAGTCGCGAAACCAATACTCTTGCCGTCCGGACCCGTGAGCGTGAACACATTGTAAAGCACCCAAAGCGTCGCGCCGGTTTTGAAATGTCGAAAGCGAATCTCCTTTTCAGCGTGGCCCTCGCGAAGCACCTCCGGAAAGAACTGCTCGTAAATGAAGGGCTGATCTTCAGGGAAGAAAAAATCTTTGACCTCCACCGCCAAGGCTTGTTGAACACTTTCGAGCCCGACCAGTCGAATTCCGGCCCGGTTCACGAAAAACGGCTTGTACGACAGGTCGCACATGCCGATGAATTCAGTGCTGTTTTCCGCCAGCGAGATAAAGCGGTTGCGTTCCGTTTCAACTCGCCGGCGCTCGCTGGCGTCTCGCACCAGTTTGGAAAAGCCGATCAGCCCGCCCGATTTGTCATGCAAGGCCGTCATCACCACGTCCGCCCAATACCGCGATCCGTCCCGGCGCACCCGCCAACCCTCATATTCCACGCGACCTTCCGCCTTTGCCTGATCCAGTTCCTTCCGCGGTTTGCCGATCTCAATGTCCTCGGGCGTGTAGAAGCGGGAGAAGGGCTCGCCGATGATTTCATCCTCCGCATAGCCTTTGAGGCGCTGTGCGCCGTCGTTCCAGGAAATGACGCAGCCTTCGGGATCGAGCATCAGAATGGCGTAGTCTTTCGCTTCGTTCATGATCAGGCGAAAGCGTTCTTCGCTCTGGCGCAACTGTTCCTCGGCTCTCTTTCGCTCGGTCACATCGCTGAAGAATACGATCAATCCCTCGGGAGTCGGCAGGCACCGGCTTTCATACCATGCGTCCTTCTCCAAAATGTACTGCTCAAAGGCGATCGGAACTTTTTCGTCCATGGCCTGATGGAAATGCTGGTAAGTCGGTCGGTTGACGGCATCGGGGAAAACCTCCCACACCGAGTGCCCCAATAGCTCGTCCGGGCGCCGCCGCAGCAGCTTCGTGGCCGCCGGATTCACATGCGTGTAATGCCATTGCCGATCCAAAGCGACGAACCCGTCAGCCATCCCCTCCAGGATCAGCTTGAGTTGGCGCGCCGATGCTTCCGCCCTTCCCCGTTCCGCCGCCAAGGCCGATTGCACGTGCGCCTCCAGCTCCGCTTTGGCCGCCCGCACCCGCACTTGATGCAACACCTCGCACAGAACGGAAATCATCACGCAACCCGCCACAAACATCGCCACGCCAAGCCAGTCTTCGGGCCCGTGTATGAACCGTGGCCCAAGTGGCTCGCGCCAAAAAGCCACCAACGCCGTGGCCAGTGCCGATGCCGCCAACCCGCCGCGCAGCCCGCCATACAAGGCCGCCAATATCACGGCCGGATAAAAGGTTACATAGGGAACCCTTCCTTGAAGCCCGCCCAAAAACCAGGCGTGCAGAAGCGCCGCAATCACCGTCAGCAGGAGTGCCACGACGTAACGCCGCCAACCATCGCGGGCCGGAGCAGGCAGCTGCTCCGGAGTGAAATTCGCCCTGCCGTCGAGATTTTCGCCGGGTGCGCCACCGGTTCCACCCGTTCCATTCCCCGGACCAGTTTCGAAAGGCACTTCCCTCCGTGTATCTGGCCCTGACCGGACGTCCTCGCGAGGGGCGCTCATGCAACTCCTTTTGTCTGCACCTGCCAGAAGCTTCGGACTCAATCAGTGTTGCGCAATGGGCATTTTTCGAGTGGACGCGATCTGACGGCACAACTGCGCAGTTGCCCTGACTTTGGAATGCCCTCCCGAGCCCGCGTCACTTATACCTTGCAGATTCCTTCACTGGCTACCCGGTAGTTTCACCCATGACTCCTGGCTTTCCCTCAACTCGGGCATTGTGGTATAGAGTGGGCCACAGTGTTCGGCTGAGGCAAATTTATGTGCGGAATTATTGGATATGTCGGGAAGAAAACGGCCGCGCCCATTCTCCTGGAGGCGCTCAGGCGGCTGGAGTACCGCGGTTACGACAGCGCCGGGCTCGCCGTTTCGCAGGAGGACCGTCTGGTCGTGCGCAAGCGCAAGGGCAAGATCGATGAAGGCCTGGCGCGCGTGCTCGTCAAGGAACCGCCCGTCGGCAAACTCGGCATCGGACACACCCGCTGGGCCACGCACGGTCCGCCCTCGGACGAAAACTGCCATCCGCATCTCGATCAATCCGGCAAAATCGCCGTCGTTCACAACGGCGTCATCGAGAATTACGACCGCTTGAAAGAGCGCATGATCCAGGCGGGCCACACTTTTTGCTCCGAAACCGACACTGAAGTGCTGGCGCATCTCATCGGAGAGCATTACGAAAAGCATCGCGGCAAAAATGGCGATTCCAATCCCCTCGCCCTCGCCGTCTCCGACGCGCTCCGCGAAGTGATCGGGACGTACGGACTGGCCGCCATTTCGACCGAACATCCCAACACCATCGTCGGCGCCCGGCGCGGTTCGCCCCTGATCGTCGGCATTGGCGAAGGCGAATTCTTTCTCACCAGCGACGCCAACGCGATTGTGGCGCACACGCAGAAAGTTGTCTTCCTCAACGACTACGACGTGGTGACCATTTCCGGCGATCGGTTTGAGGTGCAGAATCTGGGGACCGACATCGCCAACGTTCAGATCAGCAAGCTGGAATTCAGTTCGCAAGATGCCGAGCGCGGTGACTTCCAGCATTTCATGTTGAAGGAAGTTTTCGAGCAGCCCCGCACCGTGGCCAACGCGTTGCGCGGACGCATCGACTTCGAAGGCGCGACCGCGAAATTCGGCGGCTTGAACATGTCGCCCGCGGAACTGCGTTCGATCGATCGCATCGTGATCGCCGCCAGCGGAACCAGCTGGCACGCGGCGCTGGTCGGCGAATATTTGATCGAAGAACTGGCGCACCTGCCCGTCGAAATCGAGTTCGCCCACGAGTTCTGTTATCGCAACGCACCGCTGGAACGGGACACCATCCTGCTGGTCGTCTCACAATCCGGCGAAACGGCGGACACACTGGCCGCGTTACGCGAAGCCAAACGCCGCGGGCATCGCGCGCTGGCCATCTGCAATGTCGTCGGCAGCACCATCGCCCGCGAATCCGACGGTGGCATTTACATGCACGCCGGCCCAGAGATCGGCGTCGCTTCGACCAAGGCCTTCGTTTCGACTCTCACCATTCTCACGCTGCTGGGAATTCATCTCGGCCGCATGCGGATGCTTTCCGCCAATCGCGCCACGGAGATATTGAAAGCGCTGGAAGCCTTGCCCAGGCAGATCGAATCCATTCTCGCGCAGAACGGCGTCCTGAAACAACTCGCGTTGAAATACGCCAAGGCCGAAGACTTCTTCTTCCTGGGCCGCGGTTACACATTCCCCGTCGCCTTGGAAGGCGCGCTCAAGCTGAAAGAAATTTCCTACATCCATGCCGAAGGCTATTCAGCCGCGGAAATGAAACACGGCCCCATCGCTTTGATCGAGCCAACCACGCCGACGGTTTTCCTCGTGCCGCAAGACGCCATGTATGACAAAACTATGGCCAATCTTTCCATGATCCGGGCGCGCAAAGGTCCGATCATTGCCGTGGCCACCGAAGGCGACACGCAGATCCAGCACGTGGCGGACGACGTCATTTACCTTCCAAAAACCCTGGAGCCGCTCTACCCGATTCTGGCCAGCATTCCATTGCAACTGTTCGCCTATCACATCGCCGTCGCTCGCGGCTGCGACGTGGACAAGCCCAGAAATCTCGCCAAAAGCGTGACCGTCCAGTGATCGAAAACGGTTGAACCTTAGTCCGTCCGGAAGCCCATGAAAACAGCGTGCAAGCGGCACGGTGGAAACCACGCGAGCGAACCGGCGGAACTTGGAGGGATGCCCTAGAGCCTGTACTTAACTTTTTGTAAAAATTGTCTGTA
>JBQCEJ010000467.1:0-4860 GCA_051960355.1 Verrucomicrobiota bacterium
TTAGCGGCGTTTTTGGAACCGAGCGATTTGCTCAGAACATCCGTAATTCCAGCAGATTCGAGAACGGCCCGGACTGTTTTGCCGGCAATGATGCCGGTTCCAGGCGAAGCCGGACGCAGCAACACTCTTGCGCCACAATAGGCGGAGAAAGCCTCGTGCGGAATGGTGGAATCTTTAAGTGAAACGGGAACCATCTGGTTGCGAGCAGATTCACCACCCTTGCGGATTGCGTCAGCCACTTCGCCCGCTTTACCCAGACCAATACCAACCCGGCCCTTTTTGTCACCCACCACAATCAACGCGCTGAAATTAAAACGGCGTCCGCCTTTCACAACCTTGGCGGAACGATTGATAAACACAACCTTCTCCATTAAATCGTCGCCGCCTTCGCTTTTCTCATCAGGCTTGGCACGGCGCCCGCGATTGGGACCACGTCCGGGCCCGCCACCACGGAATTGATGCTGGGGCGCTTGTGATTGCTGCTGCGGAGGCTGCTTTTCGCCTCCCGCTGGTATGTTGGTTTCTTCAGCCACAATATCTTCTCTCTGTTAAACGTTAAAACTGTAGACCGGCTTCGCGCGCAGCTTCAGCAAGCGCTTTCACCTTGCCGTGGAACCGGGCGCTGCCTCGGTCAAAAACGACCCGTTTGATACCTTTGTCCAACGCGGCTTTGGCAGCCAGGGTGCCAATGGCTTTGGCGCTGGTAACATTTGCGCCGAGCTTTTCGCGGTCCGGAGTGGCCTTGCTGGTCGTGGCGGCTCCCGCGAGGGTTACGCGGGTGACGTCATCAATGAACTGCACGTAAATGTGCTCGTTCGTGAAGCAAACACTCATGCGCGGACAATCTTTTGTGCCGCTGACTTTTTTACGCACGCGCCAATGGCGAAGTTGCGCCAACCGTTGTTTTTTATCTGTTCTCATCTTTGTTAGCCACGGTAGTTGCCGTGAACTTCAATTGTTATTGAACGGTCTTGCCTTCCTTGCGCTGGACCTGTTCGCCCACGTAACGCACGCCCTTGCCTTTATAGGGTTCCGGCGGATAGAAACTGCGAATCTCCGCAGCGACGCGACCGACAATCTGTCGATCCGGGCCTTCGATCGTCACCTTCGTGTTTTCCTCTACGGTGACCTTGATCTGATCCGGGATGGGATAATTGACGGGATGCGAAAAACCCAGGCTCAAATTGACAACTTTGCCCTGAACGGCAGCCTTGAAGCCGACGCCTTGGATTTCCAGCTTTTTTACAAAGCCCTCGCTCACGCCGACCACCATGTTGTTGATCAGCGCGCGGCTCAGGCCGTGCAAGGCTTTGGACTCTGAATCTTCGGCGGTCCGACTGACCACAGCACTGCCGTTTTCCACCTTGAGGCTGGTGCGTTTAGGCAAGTCGAATGTCAGCTTGCCTTTGGGTCCTTCGACGAGGACCTTCTGACCTTTGACTTCGACTTTGACCTTTGCCGGGATGGCAATCGGTTGTTTTCCAATTCGCGACATAAAAAATTCCTTACCAAACGTAACAAACCAACTCGCCGCCAAGGTTCTTCTTGCGGGCGGAGTTACCACTCATCACACCTTCCGGCGTGGAAACAATGGCAACGCCCAGACCGCCGCGCACCCGCGGGATCTCGGTGGCACCAACGTAATTACGCAAACCAGGCCGGCTCACGCGGCGCAAACCTTCGATCACGCTCTTCTTGCCGGTGTATTTCAATTTGAGCTTGATGGTTTTGAAACCTTTGCCATCAACGGTCACTTCCGCGACATACCCTTCCTGCTTCAGGATGTGGGCAATGCTCTCCTTCATTTTGGAGTGCGGAATCTCGACGACCGGGAGCAATGCGCGTTGGGCGTTGCGAATCCGGGTCAACATGTCAGAAATCGGGTCGATCATACAATTTACCAGCTGGCTTTGGTCACACCGGGGATTAGTCCATTCAAGGCGGCTTCACGGAACGTCAACCGCGAGCAACCAAACTTGCGCCAATAGCCGCGCCGACGTCCGCTCATGGAACAACGGTTTACCACTCGGGTCGGGCTCGCATTACGGGGCAACTTGGACAGGCCGGCGTAATCGCGTTTGGCTTTCAATTCAGCGCGGATCGCAGCGTATTTCTTTACGGTTTCCGCCTTGCGATTATTGCGCTCTTTCCAGGATTTCTTCGCCATAAAATTTTTCTAATCAATATTACTTCTCGGCCAGCGGCAGGCCCATCAACTTCAGGAGCTCAAGCGCCTCGGCGTCGGTCTTGGCGCTGGTCACAATCGTGATATCCATGCCTTGTGTGCGCTTGATCTTGTCCAGCTCGATTTCAGGGAAGATGGTCTGATCGGAGACGCCGAACGTGTAATTGCCACGGCCATCAAATTTGCGCGGGGACAATCCGCGAAAGTCACGGATCCGGGGCAGCGTGGCGGCAACCAGACGATCAAAGAATTCATACATCGCATCTTTGCGGAGCGTCACGCGACAGCCGATGGGCTGCCCTTCGCGGAGCTTGAAGTTCGCGATGCTGTGGCGCGACTTGCTGATCGCCGGCTTGCGGCCGGTAATCATCGTCAGATCCTTCGCGGCATCATCGATGGCGCTCTTCTCGAGCGAGGCGCTCACACCCATGTTCACCACGATCTTTTCGAGCCGCGGGATCTGGTGGACGTTGCCGTATTTGTTTTTCTGCTTCAGCGCGGGCACTACTTCGCTGATGTATTTTTCGTAAAGTCTGGCTTTCATTATTCTGTGCTACGGATTTGGCCGTAACGTCTCGGTTGCGTTTAAATTGTCTTAAGCCTTGGCGGTCGCTGCTGCACCGCGTTTGCCGGCACGGGCGTCAAAATTCTCGGCTTTCATCACGTTGGAAATATGAACCGTGCCTTCGCGCTCAACGATGGCGCCCTGGGGGTTCTCCTGGCTCTTGCGAGTGTGACGCTTGATCATCTGCACGCCTTCGACGATGACCCGTTGTTTGCTGGTGTCGACCGAAATGATCTTGCCACGCTTGCCCTTTTCAGAACCCGCAATGACAACCACTTCGTCACCCTTCTTCACATGAAATTTTTGCATACTCAAATCACTTCCGGTGCGAGCGAAATAATCTTCATGAACTTCTTCTCGCGCAGTTCACGTGCGATCGGCCCGAAGATACGCGTGCCGCGCGGGTTAAATTCCTTGTCAATGATGACGCAGGCATTGCTGTCAAAACGCAGATAGGAACCGTCGCTGCGACGGATAGCCTGACGCGTCCGCACCACCACGGCGTCAACCACATCACCCTTTTTGACGGTGCCGTCCGGCGCCGCGGCTTTGACGTGAGCCTTGATCACATCACCAATGGCCGCGTAACGCTGATTTTTCCCGAGCACACCGATCGCCCACACGACTTTTGCGCCGGTGTTGTCCGCGACATCCAAGCTAGAACGTATCTGCAACATAACAATTAAATCAGGCGGCTACGGGCACCACGCCACTACCGCGTTCGACCACTTGCACCAGACGCCAGCGCTTGAGTTTCGAGAGCGGGCGCGTTTCTTCGATCCGCACAGTGTCGCCGACCTTTGCCTCGGCTTTTTCATCGTGCGCGTATAATTTTTTGTAACCCGTGACGACCTTTTTGAATTTCGGATGCGGGAAACGACGTTCCACGCGCACCACGATCGTTTTGGTCATCTTGTTCGAAATGACTTCGCCGACGCGTTCTTTACGAATGCCGCGAGCGATTTCCAAAGTTTTCGTTTCTTCAGCCATACAAGTTAAGCCGCTTTGTTCCGCAGTTGGGAAATGCGCGTTTCGAGGCGTGCAATGTCGCGGCGCAGAGTGCGCAGCCGGCCCGGCTTTTCCAACTGGGCGCTGGCCTGCTGCAAACGCAGGTTAAACACTTCCTGGCGCAGGTCGCGGCCTTTGGCCGACAACTCAACCAGGGTCAGGTCTTTGATTTCCGACATCTTCATAAAAATATTTGCTCAGCCTTTGTGATGCCGGGAAATGAACTTCGTGGCGATCGGCAGCTTTGTGGCCGCCAAACGCAGGGATTCACGGGCCACCGCTTCCGTCACACCGTCCACCTCGAACAACACGTTCGCCGGACGAATGACGGCCACCCAGCCTTCCAGAGGGGCTTTGCCTTTGCCCATTCGAGTTTCCAGCGGCTTCTTGGTGTAGGACTTTTGCGGGAAGACGCGGATCCAGAGTTTTCCGTGCCGCTTCATATTGCGGGCGATCGCCACGCGAGCTGCTTCGATCTGCTTGGTGTCCATCCAGCAGCGCTCCAGCGCCATCAATCCATACTCACCAAATGCAACCGTGCTGCCACGGTAGGCCAGCCCTTTGCGGCTGCCGCGATGCATTTTCCGAAACTTCACTCTTGCGGGCTGTAATGGCATAACAAAAAAATTCTAAAGACTGTTCGACAACTTACTTGATGGGCATCGGCTCAGCCGGCTGCACCTGAGGCTGTTGTTTCATCGGCTTGTTTTCACCTTTGCAAACCCAGCATTTGATTCCCAGCTTGCCGTAAACCGTGCGCGCCTCGGCAAAACCGTAATCGATATTCGCCCGCAGCGTATGCAACGGAACCCGGCCCCAATGATATTGCTCCACGCGAGCCAGTTCAGCGCCACCGAGACGACCGGCGCAGCGGATCTTGATGCCTTCGGCACCGAAATCCTTGGCTGTCTGCAAGGCTTTCTTCATCGCACGACGGAATGAGACGCGGCGTTCGAGCTGGAGCGCGACGTTTTCCGCTACGAGTTGCGCATCCGTTTCCGGCTGCTTGATCTCGATGATGTCAACGTAGATTTCTTTGCCGGTCAGCTTGCTCAATTCTTCCTTGAGCTTGTCGATTTCCGAACCTTTGCGACCGATAACC
>JBQCEJ010000468.1:0-7943 GCA_051960355.1 Verrucomicrobiota bacterium
AGACCCTTTGGCGGTGCTTAGTTTGGCGCACGTCCGACGCGAGATGTAGTTGCTGCCGGCGCTGTTGCCGCCAAGCACGTTCAGCGCATAGCCAGTTCCGCTCGGACTGGAACCGGAAGGCGTACGCGTTGCCTGGCCGGAAAAGAATCCATTCGTTGGATTGGAGCTGCCGTCCAGGGTGAAACTCGTGTTCGTGGAATCATCAAACGTGTATTGCAACAACAATGACGCGTGGGAAGGGATCGCGGCCAGCAGCAGGCCGTAACAGGCTAACCGGCTAATCCATCGGGACGCTGATACCGCTTGATCTGTCATGTTTTTCATAGATACAGGGGTTTTCGGGAGGGCAAGCATCTGTTTTTGGTGATCATGCGTGTCGAATCTATCAAGCTGCGGTTGACCTACAATGGACCAAATGCGCACACATGAGCTTTTTTGCGCATACAAGCACGCCGGAGTTTTCAGCCACTGTGAGTCCATCCAGAGAGAAGGTGCGATTCCCGGATCGTCAGGCGCCGTTCAGGATTGCTGCACGTGAATGCAAAAAGCTGTCAATTTGGGCGGTGGGAACCCATTGAAGGGAATTCTCCGCAAACTTGGGCAAGTTCCTGGAAAATTCCGCTTCCGCGTCACAGGACAGCCGAGCGGTTTAAGACAGGACTTGGACTCCAAAGCAATTTGCTAGCGGGCCAGTGCGTGGGTAATGCTGACATGATTCTGGTGCATTGATCGGCGATCTTAAGGGCGCAAAGGTGATCCCCCTGCCGCGTTACCTCCACAGTCTTGTCCACTTGCGCGTCCGGAAGTGTTTCCGGCCGGCCTGGGAGGGCAAGTATGTCAGCCTTTCTGAGCTCCCATGGCAAAGGTCCAGAACAGACCACACGCGCGAGAAAGGCGCAGCTTGCGAATGGAATGGATTTACTTGAGAAGCCCGTCCCTGTTTGTAAAGAGCACGCTTTGTTCAGCAAGAAAGGTGGTGGTAGGTTCTGGATTCGAACCAGAGAAGGCGTAAGCCAGCAGATTTACAGTCTGCCCCCGTTGGCCACTTGGGTAACCTACCGTCGCAAAGGCCGCACATTAAGCCACGCGGCCAGAGCCTTGTCAACCCACTCTCAGTGCCCTAGTTTAGAGAAATGTTCGATTCGTTAAGCGGCAAACTTCAAAACGCCTTCCGCAATCTGCGCGGGCTCGGCAAAATTTCCGAGTCCAACGTCAGCGATTCCCTCCGCGAAGTGCGCCTGGCTCTGCTCGAAGCCGACGTCAATTTCAAGGTCGCCCGCGATTTTATCGAACGCGTCAAAACCAAAGCGCTCGGCCAGGAAGTCATTCAAAGCATCCAACCCGGCCAGCAGATCGTCAAAGTCATCCATGACGAACTGGTCGATCTCCTCGGCTCCGAAAATGCCGGCCTGACGTTGAATGGCACGCCGAGCTGCCTCATGATGGTGGGCCTCCACGGTTCAGGGAAGACCACTTCGAGCGGCAAGCTCGCGCGGTTGCTCAACAAACAAGGCCGCGCGCCATTGCTCGTTGCTGCCGATGTTTATCGTCCCGCCGCGATGGACCAGTTGGAAACGCTCGGCAAGCAACTCGAATTGCCGGTCTTCCTGATGCGCGGCGAAACCGACGTGCTGAAGATTGCCCGCGGTGCGCTGGATTTCGCCAAAGCCAACAACCGCAGCGTGTTGATTTTCGATACCGCCGGCCGCCTGCAAATCGACGAGCCTTTGGTTCAGGAATTGGTTCGCCTGCGCGATTTGGTGAAGCCACAGGAAATTCTGCTGGTTTTGGACGCTGCCACCGGCCAGGAAGCAGTGAATGTCGCCACGCACTTCGATCAGGCGCTGAACATTACCGGTTCGATTCTGACCAAACTCGATGGCGATGCCCGCGGCGGCGCGGCTTTGAGCATGAAGTCGGTCACGGGCAAGCCGATCAAATTCGCGGGCACGGGCGAAAAGCTCGACGAATTTGAGCCGTTTCATCCGGAACGCATGGCCTCGCGAATTCTGGGAATGGGCGATGTCGTCAGCCTGGTGGAAAAAGCTGCCGAAGCGGTGGACATCGATGAAGCCAAGCGCATGGAAGAAAAAATGCGCAAAGGCCAGTTCACACTGGAAGATTTCCTGGAGCAGTTGCGCCAGATGAAAAAGCTTGGCTCGCTGGAAAGCATTGTCGGCATGTTGCCCGGCGGTGCGGAAGCGTTGAAAAATGCTGATCTCTCCAAGTCAGAAAAGGAATTTGTCCACATGGAAGCGATGATCTGCTCGATGACCTTGCAGGAAAGGCGCAGCCCGCAATTGCTCAACGCCAAGCGCCGCGTTCGGATTGCCAAGGGCAGCGGCACCACGGTCGCCCAGCTCAACACGATGTTGAACAAGTTTGGCCAGATGCAGCAGATGATGAAGAAAATGGGCAAGTTCTCCAAGATGATGGGCAAAATGGGCGGCGGCATGCCAGGGATGCTGCGGCGTTGATCGCAATTCCGGCGAAAGAATTCATTTCAAAGCAGAGAACGGTGGTTTTCTGCCCAGACCTCAATTTAGAATTATTCCAAATATTGACACTGCGGCAGGAGGCCTTTAAGTTTTTGGCGCGATGGCTCAATTGAGACGAAAAAAAGTGAATAGCCCGGTCAGCGAACGGCTGACCACGAGCGGCTTTCGCTTCACGCCTCAACGGCAGCGCGTTTACGAGGTGCTGCTGGAAAAACGTGATCATCCGAACGCGGAGGAGGTTTTCATCCGCGCCAAGCGGCGGATGCCCGATATTTCGATGGCGACGGTTTATAACTGCCTGGATGCGCTGGTGCGTTCCGGTCTCGCACGGCAGGTGACGGTGGACCGCGGTGCGACGCGTTTTTGTCCGAACATGGAAGAGCACGGCCATTTCCATTGCGACCGCTGCAATCACGTTTATGACATCGATTTGCCGACTGATGGGGCGTCGGTGGTTTCCGTTCCCAACGGCTTCGAGGTCGCCCGGCTGGAAGTTTCGATTCACGGGTGTTGCCCGGAATGCGCCGGTCGCAACCAATAGCGTGAGTTGACATCGCGCGCCAATTAAAGGATTTAACACACTTTGGTTTTTTGAATGAGCACAGCAACTGAGACAATCGAGGATTTGGTAAAGACGGAATACAAGTATGGTTTCGTCACGGACGTGGAGACCGAATCCGCGCCGCCCGGATTGAGCGAAGACACGATCCGGATGATTTCACGCAAGAAGAACGAACCGGAATGGCTGACCGAGTGGCGGCTCAAGGCCTATCGCCATTGGCTCACCTTGACCGAGCCGACCTGGCCCAAGGTTCATTACGACAAAATCAATTACCAGGAGATCGTTTACTTTTCGCAGCCCAAGCCGAAGAAAGACGCGCCTAAAAGCCTGGACGAGGTCGATCCCAAGTTGCTCGAGACCTACGAAAAGCTCGGCATTCCGTTGCGCGAACGCGGTCGTTTGGCGGGCGTGGCGGTGGATGCGATTTTTGACAGTGTTTCCGTGGGAACGACCTTCCGCAAGCAACTCGCCGAAAAGGGTGTGATCTTCTGTTCGTTCACTGAAGCGGTGCATGAGCATCCCGATCTGGTGAAGAAATATCTCGGCTCGGTCGTTCCTTACACAGACAACTTTTACGCCGCTCTCAACTCAGCCGTCTTCACCGATGGTTCATTTTGTTACATTCCCAAAGGCGTGCGCTGCCCGATGGAGCTTTCCACCTACTTCCGCATCAACGCGGCGAACACGGGACAGTTCGAGCGGACATTGATCGTCGCCGACGAAGGCGCGCATGTCAGTTATCTCGAAGGCTGCACGGCGCCCATGCGGGATGAAAATCAACTGCACGCCGCTGTCGTGGAACTCGTGGCGCTCGAACGCGGCGAGATCAAGTATTCAACCGTCCAGAACTGGTATCCGGGTGATGAAAACGGCAAGGGCGGCATTTACAATTTCGTCACCAAGCGCGGACTTTGCAAAGGTCGCAACTCGAAAATCTGCTGGACGCAGGTCGAAACCGGTTCCGCGATTACCTGGAAATATCCGAGCTGCATTCTGCTGGGTGACAACTCGGTGGGCGAATTTTACTCGGTGGCCGTGACGAACAATTATCAGCAGGCTGACACCGGCACGAAGATGATTCACATCGGCAAAAACACGAGCAGCACAATCATCTCGAAGGGAATTTCCGCCGGCCACGGCCAGAACAGTTATCGCGGTCTGGTTGAAATTCGCAAGAGCGCGGCCAATGCCCGCAACTTTTCACAGTGCGATTCAATGTTGATCGGCTCGAAATGCGGCGCGCACACGTTCCCTTACATCGAAGTGAAGAACACCACGGCTTCGGTGGAGCACGAAGCGTCCACGTCGAAGATCGGTGAGGACCAAATTTTCTACTGCAACCAGCGCGGCTTGGCCACGCAGGATGCGGTGAACATGATCGTCAACGGCTTTTGCAAGGAAGTCTTCAAGGAACTGCCGATGGAATTTGCGGTGGAAGCGCAAAAGCTGCTGGGCGTGAGCCTGGAAGGCAGCGTCGGCTAAGTTCTGCTGAGGCGTTCACAATTTTTACAGAAATGAGCAAACCTATTCTCGAAATCAAAAACCTCAGCGCCGGCGTTGAGGGAAAACAAATTCTCAAAGGCGTCAGCCTCACGATCAATCCCGGAGAAGTCCATGCCGTCATGGGCCCGAACGGCAGCGGCAAAAGCACGTTGGCCGCGGTCCTGGCTGGCCGTGAAGGTTACAATATCACTGGCGGCGAGGTGCTTTACGCGGGCAAAGACCTGCTCGATCTCGATCCCGAAGAACGCGCTCGCGAAGGCCTGTTCCTCGCGTTCCAATATCCGGTCGAAATTCCCGGCGTGAACAGCACGTATTTCCTCAAAGCCGCGCTGAATGAAGTGCGCAAACATCAAGGCCAGCCTGAACTGGACGCCATCGAATTTCTGGCACTGGTGAAGGACAAGATGAAGTTGCTCGAACTCAAGGACGATCTGCTCAAGCGTTCCGTCAACGAAGGCTTCTCCGGCGGCGAAAAGAAACGCGCCGAGATTTTTCAAATGGCAGTTTTGGAGCCGAAGCTTGCGATCCTCGACGAAACCGACTCAGGCCTGGACATCGACGCCTTGAAAATCGTTTCCGAAGGTGTGAACAAGCTCAAGCGCGCGGACAACGCGCAGCTCGTCATCACGCATTACCAGCGCCTGTTGAACTACATTGTGCCGGATTTCGTTCATGTGCTGGTGGACGGCAAGATCGTGAAGACGGGCGACAAGAAGCTCGCGCTCGAACTGGAATCCAAGGGTTACGATTGGATCACGAAGGGGCAGGCTGTCGCGGCTTGAATGCGGTCCGTTTACTTCGATTCCCTCACCTGCAACCGGGTGAGGGATTTTTTTGACGCACGCTGCACCGGAGTGACGGGAGCCGAAGCTTGGTTGCGCGCTGAAAATTTTCATTCATCTTATTGAATTCCCCGCGCTTCCTTTTATAGTGCGCAACAGTTGAACCTACGATGAGCAATCCGACTGAAGGCCACGAAGCCTGGAACACCCAGGCCGCCCGCGATCTCTACAACATACAACGCTGGGGTGCGAAGTATTTTGACATCAATGACGCGGGACACGTCGTGGCCAAACCGTTGCAGGATGCGGGCGCTGCCGTGGACCTCACCGATGTCATCGAGGAGGCCAAAGGCCGCGGGCTGAAATTCCCGGTGCTGATTCGCTTTCAAGACATCCTGCGTCACCGGGTGGAGTCCATTAACAAGGCCTTCCGCGCCTCGATCGCCGAATACAATTATCAGGGCAAATATCGCGGCGTGTTCCCGATCAAGGTGAATCAACTCCGCGAAGTGGTGGAAGAAATTCTTGAAGCCGGCAAACCCTTCGACTTTGGTTTGGAAGTGGGCAGCAAGCCGGAACTGTTCGTCGGCTTGGCGCTGCAAAATCAGATGGGCAGCCTGATCATCTGCAACGGCTACAAGGATTGCAGTTTCATCCGCATGGCGCTGCTCGGCATCAAGCTCGGCCGCAAAGTCATCATGGTCGTCGAAAAGCTCGAAGAGCTGCGGCAGATCATCACCGTTTCAAAACAGCTCGGCGTCGAACCGATGATCGGCATTCGAGCCCGGCTTTTGAGCAAAGGCGCCGGACGCTGGGCGGAGAGCGGTGGCGAAAATGCGAAGTTCGGCCTCAGCACCGCCGAACTGCTGGCCGCCACGCAGATGCTCACTGCGGAAGGTCTTGGCCACTGCCTGAAGTTGCTGCATTTTCACATCGGCTCGCAAGTGCCGGACATTCTCACCGTCAAAAAAGCCGTTCAGGAAGCTGCGCGTCTTTACGCCAAGCTCTACAAGATGGGCTTTCAGATTCAATACCTTGATGTCGGCGGCGGTTTGGGCGTGGATTACGACGGCAGCCGTTCGGCTTTCGACAGTTCGACGAACTACACGCTTCAGGAATATACCAACGACATCATTTACTACGTCTCCGATGTCTGTAACGCCGAAAAGGTTCCTCATCCGGATGTCATCAGTGAAAGCGGCCGCGCCATTGTTGCGCATCATAGCGTGCTGCTCGTGGAAGTGTTTGGCGCGATTGAGAAGGTTCGCCCGGGCGAGTTTTTACAATACGGTGAAAACGAACACGCGCTCGTCAAAGAGCTGCTCGACATCAAGAAAAACCTCGCCAAGCTCAACAAGCTCGAAGCGTATCACGACGCGATGGAGCGGCGCGACGACGCGCAGCACATGTTTACGCTGGGCATGATGGATTTGCCGGACAAGGCGAAGATCGAAAACCTGTATTGGGAAATCGGCCAGGCCGTTGTGCAAAGTTTCCAGGGTCAGGCTTACATTCCCGAAGAAATCCGCAAGCTGGAGGACAGCCTCGGAGATCAATACCTCTGCAATTTCTCGGTGTTCCAATCGCTGCTGGATCATTGGGCGCTCGGGCAGTTGTTTCCCATCATGCCAATCAGCCGCTTGAATGAACGGCCCACGCGCGAAGGCACCTTGGTGGACATCACCTGCGATTCCGACGGTCAGGTGAACAAATTCATCGATCTGCGCGACGTCCGTGACACGTTGCCGTTGCACAAGCTGAACACCAACGGCAATGGCCAGGTTGAGCCTTATTACCTCGGCTTTTTCCTGATGGGCGCTTATCAGGACATCATGGGCGATCTGCACAATCTGTTCGGCCGCGTGAATGAGGTGCATGTCTTCCTCGATCCCGATGAACCGGCCGGTTATTACGTCGAGGAAATCATCGAAGGCACGACCATTATCCCGGCGCTCTCGTCGGTGCAATACGATGAGAATGAATTAAAGCGGCAGATGAAGGCGCAGATCGACGAAGCGATCAAATCCGACCGCATGAAACCTTCCGAGGCGATGCGCCTGCTCGACGATTACGAAAAGGGCTTGAAGGATTACACTTATCTCAGTTTCTGATGACGGTGGAAAATCGCATCGGGAAAATGGAATCGCGTGGCTGCCCTCGGATGGCGCGATTTTTCAAGTCTCGGGTCTTGGTCTCTCGTCGGTCATGAACGCTGTCGCTCCGAATCCCGAACTGCTGCGTTCACTGGGCCGGTTGGTGCGCGGACTCTCTGCGCTCTTCTGGGGATTGCCGCTCGCGTTGATCGTTTGTTTTGGGACAGCCAGCGCCGGTTGGTTCAAAACGTATGGACTGGTGCCGGGCCTGGTTGTGACCGGGTTGTTGTTCTTCGGCCTATGGCAACTGGGTTCGTTTCAAAAGCAGGAACGTCCGTGGCAAGCTATTCTGGCGCGCGCGCAGCTCTTGGCGCTGATCAATTTCGGGCTCAGTCCGTTTCTCTACTGGTGGAATCACGTGCCCGCGAATCTGTTTTTTAGCTGGATGGTGAGTCTGCTGGCGTTTCTGGCCCTGCTCTTTTTGTTCACGCTAAACTTGGTCCTG
>JBQCEJ010000469.1:0-17025 GCA_051960355.1 Verrucomicrobiota bacterium
CGCCTCACCTGTTCAGGCGACTGGCTTCAAATCGTCAGATGACATCTGCTGGCGGCCATGCAGAAACCCGCGATTCTCTTTTTGGCCACCCTGATCTGGAACACCTGTTGCGGCGCTGTCAATCCAGGTGAGCTTCAGTGCGAAACGCTTAAAAATCCACAGGGCATTGACACCGCTCAACCCCGGCTCAGTTGGATTCTTGACGCCGGCAAAGACCGTGACCGGATGACCCGCCAAAGCGCGTTTCGAATTCTGGTCGCCAGCTCCGAAAAAAAACTTTCCGCCGACGCAGGCGATCTCTGGGACAGCGGCCGGGTCGGTTCCGACCAATCAACTCTCCTGCGCTACACCGGCCAGCCTTTGAAATCAGGCCAGGAGTGCTTCTGGAAAGTCATGGTCTGGGATCAGAACGGCGACGCTTCACGTTGGAGCGCCCCGGCCCGGTGGAGCATGGGCTTGCTCGATCCGCAGGATTGGAAAGGCCGGTGGATCGGACTCGACGCCGAAGCCCAGGACAGTCCGGCCAATCCGCTGGCCGCCGCGCAATGGATCTGGTCGGCTGACGCTGATTCCCTCGCGAGCCTGCCGGTTGGACCGCGTTACTTCCGCCGCACGTTCACCGTGCCTGCCGGACGAATGGTGCTGCGCGCCACGTGCCGGATGGCGGCGGACAATAGTTACGAGTGTTTCCTGAATGGAAAAAAGCTGGGCACCGGCTCCTACGAGCAGGCGCAGTCTTTCGACTTCACCGATCAAGTTCGTACCGGGCTCAACGCGATCAGTGTCGTTGCAACCAATTCCGGCGATTCACCCAATCCGGCCGGTTTGCTTGCGAGCATTGAAGTTGAATTCGGCGATGGCCCTTCACTCGTAATCGCCACGGACAAGCAATGGCATGTTGCCAAGGACGCTCCGCCGCGTTGGCAGGAAACGAACTTCGCGGACAACAACTGGTCCAATGCCCGCGAATTTGGCGCGAACGGAATCCAGCCTTGGAAGGAAATCAAAACGGAAATCACCCCTCGCCTTCCCGCTCGGATGTTGCGCCGGGAATTTAGCCTCGCCGCCAAACCGAAGCGCGCGATGCTGTATGCCAGCGGCCTGGGACTCTCCGAGTTTTATCTGAACGGCGAAAAAGTTGGCGACCACGTGCTTTCACCCGGCTTGACCGACTATTCCAAACGCGTGCTTTACGTGGCCTTCGATGTGACCAAGCAATTAGTCCGCGGCCGCAACTGCATCGGCGCGTGGCTCGGCAACGGGCGCTTCTACTCGCCGCGTCCCAGCTCCTCGAAAACGTATGGCTTTCCGAAACTGCTCCTGACGCTGCGCATTGAAGATGCCGAAGGACGCATCACCGAAGTGACCAGCGATGAGAACTGGCGTTTGACGATCGCAGGGCCGATTCGCGCGAACAACGAATACGACGGTGAAATCTACGATGCGCGCCTGGAACAAAAAGGCTGGGCCGCTCCGGGTTTTGATGACCGCGATTGGCAAAGCGCCCAAGTCGTCACGGCGCCCGGCGGCATTCTGTCAGCGCAAATGGCTGAGCCGATCCGCATCACCGGCATTCGCAAACCCGTTCGAATGACCGAACCGCGCCCGGGAACATTCGTGTATGACCTCGGCCAGAATCTCGTCGGCTGGTGTCGTATCAAAGTGCGCGGCGCCGCCGGCACCGAAGTGCGGCTGCGTCACGCCGAAACCGTGCAGGCCGATGGCACGCTTTACTTGGACAATCTTCGCGGCGCCAAGGCGACGGATGTTTACACATTGAAAGGCAAAGGAACGGAAGTCTGGGAACCGCGCTTCACTTATCACGGATTTCGTTATGTGGAAGTCCAAGGCTATCCCGGCAAGCCAGACCTCGACAGCCTTGAGGCGTGCATCGTGAATGATGACCTGCCGAGCGCCGGCGCCTTCGCCTGTTCCAATCCGCTGCTTAACCGCATTTACTCCAATGTCGTCTGGGGCGTGCGCGGCAATTATCGCAGCATCCCGACCGATTGCCCGCAGCGCGACGAACGCCACGGCTGGCTGGGCGATCGTTCGGCAGAGTCGAAGGGCGAGACATTCATTTTCGACAACCAGGCACTCTACGCGAATTGGGTTCGCATCATGACCGATGCGCAACGTCCGAACGGCAGCGTGCCGGATGTCTGCCCGCCGTACTGGCCGCGCTATTCCGACAACGTCACCTGGCCGAGCAGCCTGATTGTGGTGCCCAGCTCTTTGCTCGATCAATTTGGCAATCGCAAAGTAATCGCGGACGCGTATCCCACCATGGCGCGCTGGATGAATCACATGTCGGGCTATCTGACGAACGACCTGATGTTCCGCGATGAATATGGCGACTGGTGCGTTCCGCCCGAAGACCCGCAGCTGATTCATTCACTCGATCCCGCGCGCAAGACCGCGCCGGGCATTCTGGGAACGACTTACTTTTATCACTGCTTGAGACTCATGGCGCAATACGCCGCGCTGCTCGGAAACACGAATGATCTCCGCCAATGGGACGATCTGAGCGTGCGCGTGAAGGACGCCTTCAACCAAAAATTCTTCAACGCTCAGACCGGCTATTACGACAACGGTTCGCAGACGTCCTGCATCCTGCCGCTGATGTTTGGGATGGTTCCCGAAGAACATCGGGCTGCGCTGCTGGCTCATCTCATCGCAAAAATCCGGGACGAAAGCCATAACCACGTCGGCACGGGCCTCGTCGGCGGACAGTGGTTGATGCGCACGCTCACAGCCAATGGCTACGCCGATCTGGCTTACACGTTGGCTTCGCAGAAAAGTTATCCGAGTTGGGGTTACATGGTTGAGAAAGACGCCACCACACTTTGGGAACTCTGGAACGGCGACACCGCCGACCCGGCCATGAACTCACACAATCACGTGATGCTGGCCGGCGACCTGGTCATCTGGCTGTACGAAGATCTGGCCGGCATCAAATCCGACCCGATGGCCCCCGGGTTCCGCCATATCATCATGCATCCACATCTCGTCGGTGATCTGGATTGGGTGCGCGCCTCGCATCGCTCGCCTTACGGCTGGATCAAAAGTGAGTGGCATCGCCGGGCCGAACAGTTCACCTGGACCGTCACGATTCCCCCCAACACGACGGCGGAGCTTTATCTGCCGGGTTCCAATCCAAGCCGATTGCTCGAACATGGAAAACCAGCGAGCCAAGCGCGCGGCATTCTCTCGTTGGAATCCAAAGACGGTTCGATTGTCGCGAAGGTGGCTTCCGGCACTTACAATTTCGAGCTCAGCAACTGATCGCCGTCCGCAATTGCCAGCGAAACAGGCGCGATGGCGTTGGGCTGGTTCGAACCGCGCCCAGCAGACGTGATTTCAAAGGCTGCTCGCCGGGGTTCATTCGTGGTTGAGGAAAACAATCTTGACCACGAATGGACACCGATTCACACGGATGCGGACCGGCTCAATCGAACCAGTTCCCTTTTATCCGTGCTTCTCTGCGATTGAACTGCCGCTAAGTTCTGCCGGTGTGAGACGCGGCACCAGCGCGTGAATGAGGCCCAACGCCGCGACATACGCGCAACTAGAGATCGCAAACAGCGGCCAATAGCTGCCGGTCTTTTCGAGAATCAAACCGGCTGATTCGGAAAAGGCCATCGCCGCCACAGCGCCCGCCATCCCGCCCAGGCCGACAACGGAAGCCACTGCCTGCTTTGGAAACAGATCCGAAGCCAGCGCAAACAGATTTGCCGCCCAGCCCTGATGCGCCGCCGCCGCGATGGCAATCAGCGCGATCGCCACCCACAGCTCACTGGTCTGCGCCGCGAACATCACCGGCAACACGCACAGCGCACAGACCAGCATCGCTGTTTTGCGGCTCGCGTTCGTGGACCAACCGCGCCGGATCAGAATCGATGGCAGCCAGCCGCCGCCAACGCTGCCGAAGGAGGTCACGGTGTAAATCACCACCAATGGCAGTCCCATGCTCAGCAGATCGACTTTGAATCGCTGGTTCAAAAACTTGGGCAGCCAATAAAGATAAAACCACCAGATCGGCGCCGTGAACGCGTAGCCGACGAGAAACGCCCACATCTGGCGATGGCGCAGCAACTGGCCCCAGCCAATCTTCGGGCCGGGCGATTCCTGCGGATCGCTTGAGATGTGCGCCCGTTCAGCAGCGGAGAGGCGTTTTGATTTTTCCGGCGCTTCGTACAGCCAGGCCCACGCGACGCACCAGACAAAGCCCAAACCGCCGAGCACGAGGAAGGCCGCCCGCCAACCCCAATGCAAAGTGATCCACGGCACGGCGAGCGGGGCGAGAATTGCGCCCACATTTGCGCCCGAATTGAAAATCCCGTTCGCCAGGGCACGCTCGCGTTTGGGAAACCAGTCCGCCACCGCCTTGACTGCCGCCGGAAAATTTCCCGCTTCACCCAAGCCGAGGGCAAATCGCGCCGCACCAAACCCGAATACCGAGCGCACGAGCGCGTGCGCCGATGCCGCGACGCTCCAGAACAGCACGGCAATGGAATACCCGCGCTTGGTTCCCAACAGATCCACCAACCGCCCGAACCCCAGCAAGCCGATGGCATATGCCGCCTGAAACGCCGTCACCACGTGCGCATACTGCGCCTCCGTCCAGCCGATTTCCCGCTGCAGATCCGGCGCGAGCAGGCCGAGAACCTGCCGGTCCATGTAGTTGATGGTGGTGGCGAAGAAGAGCAGCGCACAGATCGTCCAGCGCACGTGGCCGATTTTGATATCCTTGGAAGCCCGAGGTGGGGAAGACGTGATCATGGTTGGTTTGGGGTTGGGGCGGGCACGTCGAAAATCATTCGTTGCTCACGCCAGGAGCGGATAAAAAATTCCTGATCATACCGCGCGACTCGCTGGCCGCGCGGCGAACGCAATTCGAGTTCCACGCGCATCATGTCGGTCCCCGCGGGCACGGCGGACAAACCAACCTCGCCGACAAAAGTGGCGTCGCTCGGCGAGACTTGCACCGCGTCCTTTCCGCGCGCCACGGATTTCCCGGAGACTGAGATATTCCAGTGGAGTTGATGATCGCGAAAGGAACGGGGCAAGTCGTTGGCGATCCAGAAGCGGGTCGACTGACCGTTCGTGCTAATTTCACACAAGGGCGCAAGTGGCTGATTCAGTTGCGCCATTGCGAAGAAGGCAGGCTTGGGAGCGAAATCGTGGCTGAGAATTGATTTCGGCCAGTTGGCGGGCAGCACGTCCATGAAATGGAACTGGAAGTAACCGTTGACGCGCCGTGCGGAAAGCCGCCAGGACCGCGTCAATTCGGTGAGTTGATCGGTTTGAAAATTCTGACTCGCGACGATGTATTCGGCGAGCGTGGCAGGTCGTCGGCCGCGGAAGCCCGCCCGCATTTTGATGTCGTCCTTCGTCACTTGGACCTGGCCCCACAGCGTGTCTGAATCCGGCGGCGGCGGCGGATTCCAGTTTGCCGGATAGTGGTCCCGCATCGTGCTGTAGCTGTCCAGAGCCTCGCTTCCGTATTCGCCAACGTCGAACATCCGGCCTGGCGAATATCGTTCGCCCAGATTCCAGATCTCGCCGACGCGACCGTACCAACCCCAGTAAGGATGAATGCTTCCGATGACATTGCGCCACAGCGGCCCGGGCAATGCGGGGAAATTGGACCGCCCCAAAGTCGGGTTTGCGCCGCCGCCATGGAACTGGCCGCTGATTGGGACGAGCACCCGGCTTGGATCTTCCGCGAGGGAGGCTTGCACAAAGGGCGTTGGATCAAAGCTGCATTCATTCGCAAAGGAATGGAGCACGACTCCCGGATGATTGTAAGTCACCCGGCTCAGCGCGCGAACCGCTCGATCAAGCTGCGGCGCGATGCCCGGCGACACCAGTCCGCGGCAACCCACATCCTGCTCAGACAAAACGCCCAACCGATCCATGAGTTCGAGAACCTCTGGAAAACACACATGCTGACAGGCGCGCACGGCATTGAAATTAGCCGCCTTCAGATAATACAAAACCTTGAGCAACTGCTCGCGCTCGCTCCACAACCAGAGCGCATTGAGCCCTTGGATATTCGCGCCGCGCAGAAAATACGGCTGCCCATTGAGCAGAAACATTCCCTCCGGCAGGCCGGGGAATCGGCTCACATTCGCGTCAGACACCAAGGCGAATGTCCGCGCCCCAAACAAGGCGTCCGCTGATTCGGCGGCTCCGCCCGATTCAACCGTGACCCGGCAGCGGTAAAGCCGCGGTTCGGCTGGCGACCACGGTTGCAAGCCTGGCGCAGGCAGGGACAATTCCACCGTGTTGGAGCCGAACACAAGTGTGCGCTCCGTTTTCAGCACAAAGGATTTTGCGGGAGAGAAATTTTCCGGCAACAACTCCACGCGCAGTTGCGCCGTCGCTTGGCGGGCTGAATCCAATTCCACTTTCACCCGGACTGAGCCCCGATCGTCAGCGGCTCTCACGAACACCCGCTGGACCGACACCGGCCCGCTTTGCTCGAGCCAGACATCGCGATGAATCCCGCAGCCATCGCCCACATGAGTGTCACCGTTGCGCAGGTTCGCCGTGCTTTTCTCACGGTCGCGCGTATAGCGTCCAGGCGAACCGTCACGAGTTTGCGCCACGGGATAGACGGTCCAATAAGCCACCGGTTCCTGAAACGCCGCGCCACTCTTGACCCGCACAGCGAGAACGTTGGTGGCGCGCAAGGCTTCGGTGGCATCGACCCGAAAGGGTTCAAAATAGACCTGATGCGAAGCCAGCCGCCGGCCGTTGAGAAAGACTTCCGCCTCCCAGTCCACGCCATCGAACACCAACCACGAGCGCGCTCCCGGCGGCGCGACCGGCGCGGGAAAATGTTTGCGATACCAAATGATGTAGCTGCGACCGGTCTTTGGCTTTTCCTCGGCGTAATTCCATTCGGGAACGGAAGCACGTTCCCAATCGGACTCGTCCAACGCCGGGGTTTCCCAGGACGGCGGCAGCGCGTTTGTGGGAGCGACGAGCCCTTGAAATTCAAATTTCCGAAGCCAGTCTTCACCCGAAAGACACAGGCGCGGACGCTCCGGCAAGGGCTTCGGCAACTGACGCAGCCACGTCTGGCTTTGGTCGCGCAACTCTGCCACGCGACGCTCCAGTTCAGGCGCGCTTCGCGGAGGCAACGCGTCCGTGCTGGTCGCCGCCAACAGATTCGGCGCGAGAGCCAGGCCAAAAATGCACCAGAGATGAAGCACTGATCTTTTCACTGGACCGCCATTCAGCGTCGCGGGGAAGCAGCCCGCGACAATTGCTCAAAAGCCAATGCTGGCGCCGCCGTCCACCGGCAACACCACGCCGGTGATGAACCCGGCCGCAGGCGAACAGAGAAATACCGCCGCATTACCGATGTCCTCCGCGCGGCCGAATCGGCCCATCGGCGTCCGGCCAATGATTTTATTCGTGCGCGCCGTATCGCCATCCAAGGCTTTGCGCAACATCGGCGATTCAATCCAACCCGGAGCAATGGCATTCACGCGAACGCCCTTGCTGGAAACTTCGGTGGCCAGCGAGCGCACCATTCCCAGATACGCGCTCTTGGCTGCGGAGTAAGCAATCACCAGCGGAATGCCGAACAACGCCGCCATGGATGCAGTGAAAATGATGTTTCCCTGACCGCGCTGAATCATCCCGGGCAACACCGCGGCGGTTAGCGCGTGCGCCGCGCAGACATGAGTCGTCAACACGGACTGGAATTCTTCGGGCGTCGTTTCGGCTGCCGGTTTCTTGACGTGAATGCCCGCGTTGTTCACGAGAATGGAAATCGGCACTCCCGCCGCCTGCTCGGCCGCTGTGACCAAGTCCCCTGCCCGTTTCAATTGCGTGATGTCATGCACAACGAACGTTGCCTGCGAACCAATCCGGGCCGCCGCCTCGGTCAATTCCGGTTCGCGTCGGCCGACGAGCACCACCTTCGCGCCCGCCGCGGCCATGCAGCACGCCATTCCAAAACCGAGTCCTGTGCCGCCGCCGGTGATCAGCGCAGTTTCACCGTCGAGTCGAAATGAGTTTGTTTTAGTGTTCATATTGAAATTTAAAAGGCGTCAGGCGCGACAGCCCGCGGAGAGTGACGGCGTTTCCTGATGTTTATACATGATGAAATACTCGCGATGACCAAGTTGCTCGGGCTTGGCCTTCGCGCCTGCCGCGATCTCGGTCACCAGCGCGAGCAACTCCTCCGCTGCCGTGGCCAGAGAACATTCTCCCGTCAGGACACGCCCGGCATTGAAGTCCATATCCTCGATCATCCGCTGGTAGGTCTGCGTGTTGCCCGTGATTTTGATCAGCGGCGCCACCGGACTGCCGATCACACTGCCGCGGCCGGTGACGAACAAGACGATCTGGGCGCCGCTCGAAATCAGATCCATGATCCCTTCGCTGTCGTTGGGATTGGTGTAACCGAACTGCATGAAGTGCGCATCGGGCACGCTGTCCATGATCCACAGGCCGGGGCCACGCGGCGCTTCGGCCACTTTAATCACGCCTTTGATAGGACGGCTGCCGCTCTTGGCAAATGCGCCCATGCTCTTCTCTTCAATCGTTGTCAGGCCGCCCGCAAAATTACCCGGTGACGCGGAAAACTGGCGAACCGATTGGCAATAGGCCACGGCTTTGTCATAGGCGGCGGTCAACTCCTCGCGCGCCTCATCCGTCGCCGCGCGGCTGGCAAGAATGTCGCGCAATCCAATCATCTCAACCATTTCCTCGAACACCGCGCGACCGCCGGAATCCACCAACCGATCAAAAAACGCGCCGACCACCGGATTGCCCGCAAGGCCTGACGTGCCGTCCGATCCGCCGCATTCACAACCGACGGTCAGATCAGCCAGCGACATCGACACGCGTTTCACAGCGGCAATTTCAGCGCGCAACCGGGCAACGCTTTCCTTCCCGCGCGCGATGCTCTTGCTCGTCCCGCCGGCTTGCTGAATGAAAAACCAATCGGCGGGGCGGCCCGAGGCGCGCACCGCACCGGCGAGTTTCTCAGGCTGTGTGTATTCGCAACCGAGCCCGACCGACAGCACCGCGCCGACATTGGGATGACGCGCCAGGGCGAGCATCAGGCGAATGGCGTATTGGTTGTCGTAGCATCCGGGAAATCCAATGACGTGAACATCTTCCTCGCCTTGCGCGATCGCGTGCGCGACGAACTGCGCGCATTCCACCGTGTAGATCACCAGCACGAGATTGCGAATGCCCTTGCGTCCCTCGGCGCGAAGAAATCCTTCCCAGACTGGCACGGGCTTATTCATAACATGTGTCGGTGGGCGCGCCGGAATGAAGATCGAGCGTGCCGGAGCGTTCGTCGAGATCGCTGGCCAGATTGTGCAGGTGAACCCACGCGCCGCGCGGAATGGCCTGCGTCGCGTGGCCGATGCGCACGCCGAACTTGATGACCGGCGCACCGCTGGCAATGTCAGCCACGGCCACCTTGTGACTGTTGGCAATGCGTTCCCGCAACTCGAGCCGTTGCGGTCGCGGCCCGAGAACTTCGATGGACCCTTCGGCGTCTTCCAGCAAGGTGGCGACGTTGTCCCGCAGATCCAATTGAAAACAGCGCTTCATGCGTGCGGTTTAGAGAATTCCGAATTTCTTGAATGCAGCGGTGGCGGTCATGCCGCCTTCGATCGCCTTGCGAACGACTTTTTCGCCGCGCGCCTTTTCCAAGGCACGGCTGACGACTTCCTTCTCCACGGCGCGTGGGATGATGACCACGCCATCGAGATCGCCGAACACTAGGTCGCCCGGCTCGATCCAGACGCCGCCGATTTCAATCGGGCAACGGAAGTTGGCGACGGCCGTGCGCACAGAGGAATCCTGCGCGTAACGTCCGCGGCTGAACACAGGCCAGTTCTGTTCCAGCACTTTCGGGGTGTCGCGATGAAACCCGTCGATCACGGCTCCGACCGCACCTCGGGTGCGCGCGGTCGCGGTCAACAATTCGCCCCAGTAGGCGCAACGCATGTCGCCGCCGCCGGCGACGTAAATCTCGCCCGGTTTTAAGTCGTCGAGCGCTTCCGTGAGCAGACCGAACGGCTTTTTCTGCGGGCCATGAACATCGATCATCAACACCGGCATGGCGCGGCCCACGACGATCATCGCCTCGCGCATCGGTTGCACCGGCTGCGGCAGGCACTGATGATAACGGCCCAGCGCGTCGAGAATGTCGCCGACGACCGGCGTATAAAGTTCCTCGCGCATCAAACGGAACAAATCGGCGTCCGAGCGCCATTCGCATCGGGAGGCCGGCGGTTTGGCGGAGATTCCAATCTTTTTCTTCATAGAGAATTTGTCGATCCCTGTGGTCAGGTTATTTGTCCGCGGGCGCAAGGCGAAACATTTCGCTGCCGGCCAGCAGGAATGCGCCGGTGACATATTCATGCGTGAGTTCTGAGCGAACTGCCGCGGGACTATCACCCACGGGCTGGCCCCATTGCACTTTGCCTTCGGGACTGACGCTCTGCACCAGGCCGCGCCAGGCTTTCTGGACAACGGGCAAATAGGTTTCGCGATCAAGCAGGCCATGGTTGATGCCCCAAGCGATGCTGTAACAAAAGAAGCCGGTGCCACTCGTCTCGGGAACCGGCACGTCCTGCGGATCGTCCAAATTCGGTCGCCACAAACCGTCGGCGCCCTGGCGTTGAGCGACTGCGGCGGCCATCGTTTTGAACAGGTTCACATAGCGCGGACGCTGGGGATCGGATGGCGGCAGATACTCCAAAATGAGCGCGGTGCCCGCCAGAACCCACCCGTTGCCGCGCGACCAGAATACTTTTTTTCCATGGGCTGTTGTTTTGCCGATGAACCGTTTGTCCCGATAGAACAAGCCGCTTTTGGCATCGAACAATTCGGCGTGCACATCCCAGAAAAACGCGTTCAGCTCATCGAGATATTTCTGCTCACCTGTTGCCTTGGCCAAGATCGCGAGCGCCGCCGAACCGAACAGTGAATCGGCATAACGAGCGCCGCCTTCCTTGTACCAGACCTTGGCGCCTGCGGGTGAATTCTCGACCGGAGTATTGAGCCATTGGATTGCAGGCGCGATCATGGCTTTGTCTTTCGTGACCAGCGCTAACTCAGCCCACGTTTCCACACAGAACAACCGGTTGGCGCCAGCTTTCTCGGTGCCGACCTGCCACTGATGCTGGCGGCCCCATTTCAAAGCTTGCTGAAGAAACTGATCATCGTCCGTGGCTTTGTAAGCAGCCATGACTCCGGCGTACCAGGTTCCGCGTTCCCAATTGCGATCGTCCGGTTTCATCGTGGGATGCGCGATCTGCCAATCGTTGACTCGATGCATTACGGTCAGGATTTCGTGGGCGGAGAAGGCTGGCGAATTCGTTTTGCCGTCAGCCTTGTTCAGCACTTCGACGGCAGCGGTCTGATACAGGCGAGGATCGCTGAAGATATCCGTCCAGCGCACCTCGTCCACGAACGTGTCCGGAAGCAATTGTTGCAGCAATCCAAACGCGCCCACGGCGCCGAGCAAAACATGAACAGGCGGTTGGTGTGCGATGAACCCGGGCCACTCCTGAACCAGACCGCGACCGTGTCGGCGCGCGGCTTCCAGGATTTCTGCGGTGCGATACTGCGGCACGAGTGATCGCATGTAAGCCAGACCGTAGAGGGCATCCAATTCCATGTAACTGCCGAACGCGAGCCATCGGCCATCGGGTTTTTGGTTCTCGAGAATGCTGTCGATGACGCGTTCCGGATACGGGAAGCGGTGACCGTGATGCTGATAAATCGGCCAGATGTGAGCGCCGCCGCCCAACGGTTCGGGCCAGACCTGGGCAACCCCTTTGCGCCACCAACCGCTCTGCGGATCTAGGTTCGCGTCGAGCCAATCAAAAACAGTCTGGCGCCACTCGGGTGTGCAACGACTGCTCATGCTGAAGCAGTGCATGCCGCCCCAAAACCGGTGCGATCCGCCCCATTGTTTGAGCCAGTCAACGCCCTCCAGCCAGCCGCCCACTTTGTCGGGCGTATCAAAGGCGTCGTAAAGCCGGACGGGATATCTCTGCTGGCCGCCGAGAGCTCCCAACGCGGAAATGACCATTCCATTGCCGTGTTCGGCAGAGTGCCCGCGCCGTTCCGGGCCATAGGTTCCATCCGGCAGCGCGAACGAATTGATAGATTGAATCCATTCCTGTCGTTGATCAGGCGTCAGAGTTTTGCGCAGCTCCTCGCCCATGATCGTGCGCATGATCGCCACGCCGCAGGCGGCGTAGAGTGACGGCTTTTGATTCGTGCCCGGATTGTCGATGTAGGTTCCAAAAGGCTGGCCCGGCACGCGCAAGGTCTCCACGTAAGCCAGGGATTCCCGCCGAATCTCCGGCAGCGAAACCGTTTTGAACTCGTCAGCCCGCGCGCCGGAGCTCCAGCAGCAAACCAATGCAGCCGCCAGATACGAACCCATTCTCAATTGCATAGTCATTTTGAAAGTCTTTTCAAGAAACTCGACGCAATCACGCGGACGTAACTGTCTTGGCCGAAACCGCCGCTGATCGCGCGAGTCACGGAGCGTGTTTCACACCGTGACCGATGCCTTGAGGCAAGCGATCGGTGTTGAAGGGCGCGGCGGGCAAGCCGGCGGCGTTGTAAATATGGCCGCCGTCCGGGTAACCCGACCACGCGTAGCGCGCCGAAACCGGTTTCGCCACGGCGGCATTGCTCAACACCAGCGAGGAGCCTTCCACATTGGCTTCGGCGGCAACAAATTTCTTGTCTACTCCGGCGAGTTCCACGGCTTTGAGTGGCCCGCCTTTGATCACGAGTCCGCCGGCCGCATGAGAAAAGTTCAGCCGAATGGAGCCATCCTGTGCGGTCATGCTTTCGAGCCACGGCCCGGAATATTCGATGTCGCGCCGGTAGGTTTTGGCGAGCGCGATTCGTGCCAGGCGATTGCCCACGTCCTGTTTGTTCTTGGGATGAATGTCCTTTTCGTTGCCGATGTCCACGGTCACGGCCATTCCGGTATTCGGCAATTCCAGAACGGTTTCCTGCGCCGCACGAACGTCCGGCGAGATGCCGCCGTGCCCGGCCAGTTGAACGATGTAAAACGGAAAATCGCCCATGCCCCAGAGCTGGCGCCAGTCGCGCACCAGTGTGGACTGCACCAACGGATAGAGATTGCGACCGGCCTGGCCGTCCACGATCGACTCGCCTTGATACCAGATCACGCCGCGGAGCGCGTAAGGAATCACCGGGTTGATCATGCCGTTGAAGAGCACAGTGGGATTGTGATTGTCCTGGCTCGGGTCGGCTTTGTTGATTGAAACTTTGAAACGCTCGCCCACCTGACGCGACGCCGCATAGCCCGCTTCCCAGGCGGCGCGATCCTGTTGATATTTTTCCCAATTGGTAACCGAAGCCTTGAACACCTCGTTCGATGCATCGAAGCGCTCGATCATGGGTTTAAGCTTCGGCTCGCCGGCCAGGGCTTCACGACGGACCCAGGCCTCGGCCGTGCTGCCGCCATACGCCAGACAAACGATGCCGACCGGAACGTCCAGCGATTGGTGCAGGTCGCGGGCGAAGAAATACGCCACCGCGGAAAAGGCGGGAACCGTTTCCGGCGAACAGACGCGCCACTCTCCTCCAACCGAACGCTGCGGCGCATCGCGCATGACCAGTTCACCGCTGAACATCCGGATGCGCGGGTAATTGGCCGCCGCGACTTCCGCTTCTTCATTTGTCGTTCCCGCATACCAGGCACGCTTTTTTGAAACGGTGAAGTCCATGTTCGACTGCCCTGATGCGAGCCACACTTCGCCCACGACGACGTCTTCCAGGGTGATCGAATCTTTGGCGATCGAGCCAAGAACCGCGAAGTCCCGGCCTTTGGCGGAGGTGGCGAGCGGATCCAAATCCACGCGCCAGTTGCCCGCGCCATCGGCCTTCGTGATTTTCTTCTGACCAGCGAATTGGACGGTCACCGTTTCACCCGGCGCGGCCGTTCCCCAGACGGGAACCTTCATGTCCCGCTGCAACACCATGTGACTGGTGAATGGACTGGCCAGTCGCACTGCGGCGGAGAGCGGCTGCAGACTCAGGAACGAGAGAAGAACAGCCAGCAGCCAGACCGGCTGGCCGGGAATTCGTCGCATGGACGGAACGGGAATAGGCATGGCAATAGCGGGATGAGATCGGTTTTTCAGAAAATATTGCATCGTTGCACCACGGGAACGTTGAGTGCTAAAGCTACATCAGCATCGGGCGCGGTCCTATCACCTGAACAGGCGAGTTGGCCAAATCCGGTCAAATTTACAATCCTTCATGCGTTCATGAACACACCTTTCTCAAGGCGCCAGTTTCTTCAAACCGTCGCCACCACACTACCTGCCGCCAGCGCGCTCGCCACGACGCTCAAATTGACTGCCGCCGAAGTCGCGGATGAGAAACTCCCTCCGGTTCGCGCGATCACCAAAGGTCCCAAATTCCATTGGCGCGGCTATTACGACAAGCTGCTTTTCAGCCGGACGAACCGTTACGTTCTCGCCAATCAGGTGGATTTCGAAGGCCGCTCGCCCAAGCCCGATGACGTGATCCAGGTCGGGATGATCGATCTGGAGGACGGCGATAAATGGATTGAGCTCGGCTCCACCCACGCCTGGAACTGGCAGCAGGGTTGCATGCTTCAATGGGTTCCGGGCAGCGATGATGAAGTGCTCTGGAACGATCGCGAGGACGGCCAGTTCGTCGCCCACATCCTCAATGTCAAAACGGGCAAGAAGCGCACTCTGCCGCACGCGATTTACACGCTGAGCCCGGATGGACGTTTCGGACTCACGACCGATTTCCGGCGACTCAATGACTGTCGCCCCGGTTACGGTTACGGCGGCATTCCCGATCCCAATCGCGCCGTGCTCGCGCCGGCAGATTCCGGCGTTTGGAAAGTGGATCTAAAAACTGGCGACGCCCGCCTGCTGTTCACACTGGCTGAAATTGCGGCAATCCCCTGGGAAGCTGCCGGCGGTTATGCGAAGGATGCCAAGAGCTGGTTCAATCATTTGCTCTTCAATCAGGATGGCAGCCGTTTCATTTTCCTGCATCGCTGGAGTGCGCCGACAGCCCGCGGTCTTCATACGCGGATGTTTACCGCTTCAGCCGAAGACGGCAGCGACCGTTTCATCATTGATCCCAGCGGCGCGACCTCGCACTTCGTCTGGCGCGATCCGCAATCGGTTTTCATGTTCACGCGGCATCCGAGCGCGGGTGATCGCTTTTACGTTTTCAGGGATAAGACCCGCGAAGTGGAAGTCATCGGACGCAATGCCATGACGGAGAACGGCCACAACACGTTCATTCCGCACACGAACAATCAATGGGTGCTGAATGACACTTACCCGGACAAAAACCGGCTGCAGCATCCCTACCTTTACCACATCCCGACCGATCGCCGACTGCCGCTGGGACACTTCCTTTCACCGCCCGCTTACAAGGATGAATGGCGCTGCGACAACCATCCGTGCGCGAGCCGCGACGGCAAATACGTGGTCATCGACTCACCGCATGGCGGGAACGGCCGACAGCTTTACCTGATCGATATTCGCGGTTTGATTGGATAAGGCGAATCATCCGGGCGAACGAAACCCAGAACTCTCGTGATTGACGTAAACCAGGGAGCTTTTTGAAATGCTCGATTCAGACAAGCGACTCGGGAGTGCTCACGTCCGGACGATGATTTCATCCGGCGATTCGACTCAATCCGCCTGCTTTTCCGCCGCCGGTTGAAAGTGGGTGGGACGCGCGACCCGATACACCGCCCGCTTGCCGCCCTTGTCCGAGGTGAAGAAAACCGAGTCGCCGGCATGGCTGTAAATGGGATGCGGATGCGCATCCTGCGAACTCCAACTGGTGCCGTGGCGCAGCAGCGGCTGCCAGTCATAACGTTTGGCCGCCCAATCCACTTTCAAAACGCTGATCCACGCACCGCCCCACTTGCCGAAATCGCCAGGCTGTTCATAACACCCGTCCGTGACCAGCCAACCCGGATCGCCGACCGTGAAATGCCCGTAGCGCCCCCAGGATTTCGGCAGCGCAATTTCGACGCGATCTGTGCCGTCGGGTTTCACGCGGCCAATGTAGGTCGGTCCGTTACGAAAGTTGCCGTGATAAATGATCGCCGAGCCATCGCGTTCCCACATTTCATGGCAGGTCCAATCCTCGCGGCTGCGTCCCTCGCCTTCCGTGCGCAGGCGGATGTGTTCCTTGCCGTTCCAAAGCCACATCCGACGAATACCCGCATCGGCGGACCATTCATGATTGTAGAGGATCAGGTTGTTGTCGCGCGGCGAGAACTGCACATGTGTCACCCAGGCTTTAGGAACGGGCTCGCAAAGGATTTCCTTGCCGCTGGCGGTGTCGTAAACCCGGAGATAGGAACTTAGATTTTCTTTTTGAACCCGCGCATCAATGTTGTAAGGCGGATTGCCTTTCAACTGCTTATCGCCATCCAAAGCGCGGGCGTCCGTGGGGGGGACGCAAAGCCGGGTGCCGTCTTCGGAAATATGCGTGAACGCCGTCATCTGATTGGTCGGATATTCCGCGAGCACGCGCTGGGTGCCGTTGGTGTCCACCGCGCAGATTTTCCGGCCTTGCAGGTAATAGACGACGCCGCGCTTGGCGTCTAGGCTCACGCTGGCGCGGCCCAAACCGCGATAGGGCGTTCCATCGAAATACACATACGATTTGAGAAAGCCTTCCGTGTTGAAGGTCAGTTGCTTGTCCTTCCCGGTCTTCAGGTCGCGTAGAAAAATATTCGGTTATCCCGTCCAATCACTGAGGAAAACAACACGGTCGTCCCCTTGCAAAAGGCTGGTGGAAGTGAAGTAGAGCATCTGGTCGTTGGCCGGAGAGGAAACGACGACCGTGGGCTCGACGTTTGCGGGCTGGCGACAGACGTTACCGGATTTTAACGCGGAGTTCGGCTCGACTGATTGAACGCAGGCAACACTGGCGCTCAACAGCAGCAACACGAGAAAGGATTTTGAGATC
>JBQCEJ010000470.1:0-5251 GCA_051960355.1 Verrucomicrobiota bacterium
GAGGCGTTGCGAATGGAAATCCGTCATTACACTTCGCTCAATCGCAATCTCTTGATTGCACTGATGACGATTATCGCCGGCTATCTGGTGTTTACGCGAGTCCTGCTTTATTGGTTTCCCAAAATTCCACACGTGCCGGAGAACATGAACCTGCTCTCGCTGCAAATCATGATTCCAGCGCTCGGAATCGAAATCAGCAGCGCGTTGCTGATCTGGCTGATGACGTGTCTGCTCGTGCTGTTGCCGCTCTCGACGACCATGGCGCTGATCTGGAAGACCAAGGAAGTGATCCTGGAAAACGTCTTCGGCGGAAACCAGCACTGACCTCCGTCAATTCAACCGCTCGGCCACCTTGTAGCGAAACATCCGCTTTTTCATCCACCGCACGGCCAGCAGATCGTAGAACGACGCAAACAGCCGGTTCCACACGCCGTAATGCGCCTGGCCGCTGGCTCGGGGATTATGCCGCACCGCAATTTCAGTCACGGTGAAACCGTCGATCTTGAACAGCGTCGGCAGGAACCGATGCATGCCTTTAAAGAATTTTAAATCATCGACACACTCGCGCTTGAACGCCCTGAAGCAGCAGCCAGCGTCACTGATCGTTTCACCGGAAAGTTTGTTGCGCACCCAGTTTGCAATGCGCGAGGAAGCAATGCGGACAAAACCATCGCCCTGACTGCGCGCCTCAACCCGCGTGCCACAAACGCAATCCACATTCTTCAATGCCTCAATGAAGATCGGAATGTCCCGCGGATCATTCTGCAGATCCGCATCGAGCGTGATGATATATCTTCCGCGTGCAGCTTTCATTCCCGCGAACATCGCGGCGGATTGCCCGCAGTTGTAGGCAAACTTCAAACCAACGACCCGCGAATCGCTCGCGGCCAATTCTTTCAGCACGCTCCAGGATTTATCCGAACTGAAATCATCCACGATGACGATTTCAAACGGGAGCTTGAGCGGTTCCGTCGCTTGCCGAATCGCGGTCACGAGCGGACGAAGATTTCCTTCCTCGTTGTGGCAAGGAATCACGAAGCTGAGTTCAGGAGTGGTGTCAGACATTGCTCGCGGCGAAACTATCAGGCGATGGGCAGCACTGCCAGCGGCTAATTCAACAAGCGATACCAGTTGTCCCGCTGATGCGGTTCGTAGCCGATTTCTTTGATCAGCCGCCGCATGTCGGGAACGGTCATGCGAAAGGTCGTGCCCGCCTGCGAAACCACATTTTCCTCGATCATGATGCTGCCGAGGTCGTTTGCGCCGTATTTCAAGGCCACTTGACCGATCTCCAACCCTTGCGTCACCCAGGAGCTTTGCACGCTCGGAAAGTTGTCGAGATAGATGCGGCCCAACGCCTGCGTCTTGAGATATTCATGCGCGCCAACGGTCGGTGCCTTGAGCTTTGTGTGCTCGGCCTGGAACGTCCAGCAGATGAATGCAGTGAAACCCTTGCTCTTGTCTTGCTGCACGCGCAAGCGCTCCAGATGTTCGATGCGATCTTCAATCGTCTCCACATGCCCAAACATCATCGTCGCAGAAGAATTCAATCCCAGCCGATGCGCCACGTCCATCACCTCCAGCCAATCGCTGCTCGTCGCTTTCAACGGAGAAATGCGCTGACGCACGCGATCCACCAGAATTTCGCCGCCGCCGCCGGGAATGGAACCAAGCCCGGCTTTGACGAAATCGCCAATCGTTTGTTCCAGCGGTTCATTGAAAACCTCGCGGAAATGGATGAACTCGCTCGGGCTGAAACCGTGAACGTTGACCGAGGGGAACTTCGCTTTGATGTGCGAGAGCAGATCGAGATACCACTGCTTGGTCAATTTGGGATGATGGCCGCCCTGCATCAGAATCTGCGTGCCGCCCAACGCGATCGTTTCCTCGATCTTCTGATCGATCTCGGCAAAGCTGATCACGTAGGAATCGTCGTCCTTTTCCGTGCGGTAGAACGCGCAAAACTTGCAATAGACGTTGCAGACGTTGGTGTAATTGATATTGCGATCGACGATGTAGGTGACGATTTCGTTGCCGCGCCCGTCGTAGGCGCTCTTGCGCGCAAGTTGCCGACGACGATCCGCCAGCGCGCCGAGCTCTTCAAGCGGGAGCTGATAAAGCCGCAACGCTTCCGCCTGGCCGATCCGTTTTCCGTCCCAGACCTTTTGTAATAACTCGTCCAATGACGCGTCGTAAATCACGGGTTAAGAATAGTTGAGTGTCGCACTCCAGACAAGGCGTTGTCCGGGCGTCCGCCTTCACAAATTTACCGTGACCGTTTCGCTGGAGTAAATATCATCCGACCGTGACCATTACTGAAGCAACCAAACTGCTGGAGAAATTCCGCGCCGGTGGCGTGAGCCGTGAACAAGTGCTGCACGCCTTTCAGTCCGCGCCGGTCGCTGATCTGGGTTTTGCCGCGGTCGATACCCACCGCGCTTTGCGGAAAGGTTTCCCGGAAGTGATTTTCGGCCAGAACAAAACCGCGCAGCAAATTGTGAAGATCGCCGGCAAGCTGCTGGATCATGGACAGAATGTCCTGGCAACCCGCGTCACGGCCGAACACGCCCGCGCTGTTCGCAAGAAATTCAAGCACGCCGTTCACCACGAAATGGCCAACTGCATTACGATCGAAGGGAAACCTTTGCCCAAGCGTTCGGGAAAAATCGCCGTCGTCTGCGCGGGAACGAGCGATCTGCCAATTGCCGAGGAAGCCGCCATCACCGCCGAAATCATGGGCAACACGGTGGAGCGAATCAACGATGTCGGCGTTGCCGGCGTGCACCGATTGTTCAGCCGGCTGGAATCGATTCGCCTCGCCAATGTGGTGATTGTCGTGGCCGGAATGGAAGGCGCGCTGCCGAGCGTGGTGGCGGGACTGATTTCCAAACCGGTGATCGCGGTGCCGACGAGCGTTGGTTACGGAGCGAGCTTTGGCGGGTTGGCGGCGTTGCTGGGCATGTTGAATAGTTGCGGCAGCGGCGTGACGGTGGTGAATATCGATAATGGATTTGGCGCCGGCTACGCGGCCAGCCAGATCAATGCGCTGGCAAACGAATCATGAAAACACTTTATCTCGATCTCTTCAGCGGCATCAGCGGCGACATGTTCATCGGCGCACTGATTGATCTCGGCGTGGATCCGCGCAAGCTGGAAAAGGAACTCACCAAGCTCAAGCTCGATGGCTATCACCTGCATGTGGCGCGCAAGCAGAAGTCGGCGATCGAAGGCGTGAAGTTCGACGTTCATCTGGCCGGCGATCACGGACACGAACACGGGCACGCCCACGATCATGGGCACGAACATGAGCATCACCATGAACACGGGCACGACCATGGTCATGAGCACGAGCATCATCACCATGACGAAAGCCGTAATTTCTTGGAGATCAAAAAGCTGATCGCCGCCAGCAAACTTTCCAGTTGGGTGAAGCAAAAGTCATTGGCGGTGTTCCAGCGAATCGCTGTCGCGGAAGGAAAAATTCACGGCCTGCCGCCGGAGAAAGTTCATTTCCACGAAGTCGGCGCAGTCGATTCCATCGTGGATATCGTCGGTGCGTGCATTGGACTTGAACTGCTTGGCAGGCCCCGCGTGCTGGCGTCCAACGTCATTGAAGGCGTCGGTTGGGTCGATTGCGCGCACGGCCGATTTCCCATTCCGGCGCCGGCCACGCTTGCTATTCTGGGAGCGCGCGGCATTGGCGTGACGCAATGCGACGAGCCGCACGAATTGATTACGCCGACCGGCGCGGCTTTGCTGGCGGAATTTGCGGAGAGTTTCAGCCCAATGAGCAATCTGGTCGCGGAGCGCATCGGTTTTGGTCTCGGCACCCGCGACAACAAAACCCGGGCGAACGTGCTCCGAGCTGTTCTGGGTCAAGCTTCCGGAGCCAAAACGCGCGCGGCTGGCGAGCGCGACTGGGAAATCGACACCGTCGCTGTGCTGGAAACAAACCTCGACGACATCAACGCCGAGATTCTTGGCGATTTCGTGGATCGGGCCTTGGGTGCGGGCGCGCTGGATGTTTTTCACACGCCGATTCAGATGAAGAAGAATCGGCCTGGCGTGCTGCTGACGATTCTTTGCGCCGAAGCGGACGCGGACAAATTCAGCGAACTGCTGTTGCGCGAGACGACCGCATTTGGCGTGCGACGCCATCTGGCTGAGCGTCGCAAATTGAAACGGGATTTCACTTCGGTGAAAACCAAGTTCGGCGAAGTCGCTGTGAAGCTCGGCCGACTCAACGGCCAGGTTGTGCAAGCGGCGCCGGAGTTTGAATCCTGCCGCGATCTGGCCGAGCGCGCCCGAGTTCCACTCAAGAACGTTTACGAGGCTGCCATCAAAGCCATCAAACGCTGAATGATCGCGCCCGATCTTTTGAAAATCCTGTGCTGCCCCGAAACGCATCAGGAACTACAGTTCGCCGCGACGCCGTTGATCGAACGTTTAAACCAGCAGATCGCCTCCGGCACCTTGCGGAATCGGGCGGGTCGTCCGGTTCAGGAAGCGCTGACCGGCGGCCTGGTTCGCGCCGATGGCAAAATCCTTTACCCGATTCGCCAAACAATTCCGGTCATGCTGGCGGATGAGGCGATTTCGCTGACGGGCATGTAAGCGGGTGCGAGGCGCACGGCTGATCTAGGAGCAGCCGCGGCTCTGGCCTTGGCGACTGCGCGTTCCGTTCCCTGCGTTTTCTAATTTCTTCTTGCCTCTGCCCGCGTTACGTTCCCTACGCCTATGAAAGAGCGCTTTAATACGATCGAATCTGTCATCGCTGATTTGCGGAAAGGCAAAATGGTGATCGTGGTGGACGACGCCGATCGGGAGAACGAAGGCGATCTCATCATGGCGGCGGAATTTGTTTCGCCGGCCGCGGTTAACTTCATGGCCAAACACGGGCGCGGCTTGATTTGCGTGCCGACGACTTCCGACCGGTTGCAGCAGCTCGGCATCGAGCGCATGGTCAAACAAAACCGCGAGAGCTTCAAAACCGATTTCCAGATCAGCGTGGACGCGGCGCGCGGAATCGCCAGCGGCATCAGCGCGGGCGATCGCTCGGAAACCATTCGCATCATGGCCGATCCGACCGCCGTCCCGGACAACCTCGTTCAACCGGGCCACGTTTTTCCTTTGCGCGCTTGTCCTGGCGGCGTTCTGCAACGCGCGGGTCACACGGAGGCGGCCGTTGATCTGGTGAAGCTCGCGGGCTGTCGTCCGATCGGTGTGATTTGCGAAATCATGAGCGACGACG
>JBQCEJ010000471.1:0-5101 GCA_051960355.1 Verrucomicrobiota bacterium
GAACTCGTACTCGAGCAATACGCCGGCACAATCAAGCAGGTGGCTCACACGAATGGGCTGCTCTACTCCAATGAACCCTACGATATGAATCCGGCGGGGGACATTGATCTGGGTTCCGTGGCAGATATTCCCATGTGCGAATTTTGGTACCAGGCCCTCGACACGGAATTCAGCGTGATTGAAGCGGCCAGCATCGCCCACACCGTGGGGCAGCAAGTGGTCAAGGCGGAAGCTTTCACCTCGCACACGGACGAGTTTGCGAAGAATCCGGCCAGCATGAAGAACCAGACTGACTGGGCCTTCGCCATGGGAATCAACGGAATTGTCTTTCACACCTTCCAGCATCAGCCGCTCGGCAGCAGTGCCAAACCCGGAATGACCATGGGCCGCTACGGAACGCAGTGGAACCGGAATTCGACGCTCTGGAATTTTCTCCCCGCGTATCACGAATACATCACGCGCTGTTCTCATCTGCTGCGCCAGGGTGAAGCCGTGGCGGACATTCTCTACTGCATCCCGGAAGGGGCGCCGCACATCTTCACCGCTCCGGATGATGCGCTCACTGGCGTTCCCGGGGATCGCACCCGGGACAAGAAGGGGTATTCGTTCGATGCGGTGACGCCGCGCATTCTTGAGATGCTGGCCACGGTTGACGGGGAGGGGCGGATCGCCTTCCCGGATGGCAGCAAGTATCGCGTCCTCGTTCTGCCGGATATTCCAACCATGACGCCGGAATTTCTGGTTACGGTGAAGCAGTTGATTCGAGACGGAGCCACCGTGGTCGGCAATCCGCCCGTTAAATCTCCGAGCCTGGTCAACTATCCAGCTTGTGATACGACGGTATCCAATCAGGCGGCATCAATCTGGGACGGTTCCATTCCTCCGGCTACAGTGACCAAACGGAAGTACGGGCGCGGCACGATTTACTGGGGAGGAAATCTCAATCCCGTGAACCCAAGCAGCACCAGCACCAATGGACTTTTCCCGAGCTATGGCGCCACCGCTGACGTTCTGGCCGGGTTGTGCCTTCCGGAAGACTTTTCCTCGCCGTCCGGCAAACTGCGCTTCATCCATCGTCAAACCACCGATGCCGACATCTATTTTGTCGCCAACCGTACTGCGGAAAAAGTTGTGACTGACGGGCTGTTTCGAATTGATGGCCTGCAACCCCAGCTTTGGGATGCGGTCACTGGAAAAATTCGGGCGTTGGAGGAGTATCAAACCGTGGCTGGCGTGACACGTGTGCCGCTGTCATTCGAACCGTCACAAAGCTTTTTCGTAGTGTTCTCTCGCGGCACTGCGGGACAGACTCGGCCCGCGTCGCCCGCCACCAACTTTCCCAAGCTCAATAGCGTCACCCAGCTGACTGGTTCGTGGCAGGTTGCCTTCGATCCCGCGTGGGGCGGTCCGTCAAATATTGTATTCGACCAGCTTGGTGATTGGACTCAACGCTCCGAAACCGGCATTCGCTATTACTCGGGGACTGCCACTTATCATAAGACCTTTGATTTTTCCCCGTCGAATTCGGCGGTCGAATCGCAAGTCTATCTCGATCTCGGCGTCGTCCATGATATTTGCCGCGTGCGCCTGAATGGACGGGATCTTGGCGTTGTCTGGACCGCGCCCTGGCGGGTCAACATCACCTCGGCACTCCAGCCGATCGGGAACCAACTTGAGATTGACGTGGCCAACGGGTGGGTCAATCGCCTGATCGGCGACCAGCAACCCGCGGACAAAGGCGTTCGCACGCTGTCCTGGCCTTCGGGTCTGCTTGCAGGCGCATCCTACGCGGCCGGACGCTACACATACGAGACTTGGCATCACTACAAAGCCGCTTCATCACTGAAGCCCGCAGGGCTGCTCGGACCGGTTTCAATCATGGTTCGAAGTGCCGACCCGCTCGCCGACAAACGCCAGCCTGTCGCCCGCTGATTGAGACGACTTGCTGTCCGACTGCCACGGGGACTTCATCCGGCAACTGTTCCGGCTGCGACGAATGGATTTGAATGCGGTGCGCGCCGCAAAAGCCATCGCGCTTGGAAAATCAAGGGTTCAGGCCGGCTCAAAGGCTGAGGAATCTCACCAGCACCATTTCGGGACTCGAACTCGCACAAATCTGCTGGGTAGTCCCGGACATTTACGCCGCAGTTGGATTCCTTTCGAGCGCCTTGGGCGTTGCTGGCTTCCCCAAGCCGGAACGTATGAGCGCGCAGGAACTGGGCACGACCTATCACGGCCAACTTGTGGCTGGCGAATGGCTGACCACTCAAACCTATAACGGGTCTGCCTTTATAGAACTCGTCCAACCGATTTCCGGGCAGAGCATGTTTCATGACTACCTCGCGCAGCATTCCGCAGGCGGCACACAGCACATTGCTTTTCGATTGCCGGTTGGCGATTTCGACCGGGTGGTCAGCGAGTTGAGCAAACAAGGTTATGCCGTCATAAGCGAAGTGGATCACCCAATTGCGCGAATGGCTTTCTTTGACACCTACCAAACTCTGGGCGTTGCCACTGAGATTATGGGCATCACGCCGGAAGGATGGATTGCCATCGAACAAATGCAGAAGGCCGGGTGAGAATTCACGTTCGTATTGCGGCGAATCAGAGCGGATCCAGCAAACACGCCACGGTTTGAACAAGCCCGGTGAAACGGTGGAGAAGCCTGGAAACAGCGCGCCATGGCGCTTGTATTGGATGTGGGAAATTGGGTGCTTGTAAATCAGCCGTATCGAGAGTAGAACGGCTTTGATGAGTGAAAATCCCAGTGAGCAAGTGGCCCGTGGGTTGCGGACCATATATACTGTTCGACAAATAAATTCATGAGCACCAAAACACTCCAACCTCATTAATTCATGAAGGGTTTTTTGATGATTCTGATTGGTCTCGTCATGCTGAGTGGTGGCGTGTATATCGGTTTTTATGTTGGATTCGTCGCAGTCTTACCTTTTTTCTTAATCGGTGGCGTGGCTTCCTTCGGAATGGGAGTTCGGAGTATCTGCAAAGCATTCGCCGCCAAATGAACTCGCCGATCAAAATCACTGCAGCGAAAGCGGCAGGCGCATGCAGTTTGGTTGCGTTCGATCCTTTCGCAGCTTCCGAGCTGTCGGAGCGGCGGTTACCGCCCTTCGCTCAGTTCTGGCGTTCGGCAAAATCTTCGTGAGCGATTGTTCACATCCCCAAAGAAAAAACGTATGGCCAAATATCTGATTTCGTTTCCGAGTGCGGCGATGGTCGTGTCTGATGGCGAATGGGAGGCGGCGGGCCGCGACGCTCATGCCGTGATTGACGAGGCGAAGGCCGCAGGCGTCTACGTTTTTGCCGGCGGCATCGACGAAAATGTGGCGCCTGTGCGTGTTTCGGCCGACGGCAGAGTTGTCGATGGAGGATATTCATGGGCGCCACCACTCAACGGCGGTTTCACCGTTTTGGAACTGTCCTCTCGCGAGGAGGCCGTTGCATGGGCTGCGCGCATCGCGAAAGCCTGTCGCTGCGATCAGGAACTGCGCGTCTTCGGGGTTGATCCCCAATCGTGAGGATGGTAGTTGCCCACTCCAAAAAGCCGAGACGGGCGCAACAGCGCGCCATTGCGCTTGGGAAAAATCATCCCCGGTAAAGACAAACTGAGTTTGTCATTGCCCCTCGTAAAAGCGACGGGGCAAATCCTGAACCCGGGAAAATGGGCGCTTGTAACTCAGCGATATCGAGGGTAGAAAGGCTTTGATGAGTGAAAAATCCCAGTTAGCGATTGGCCCGTGGGTTCCGGACAATAAATACTGTTCGCAATGAGTGAGCAGTTCGTGATCAAAGGACAGTTAACGAGGGGACCGCTCTCGGATCCTGATTCCTGCTTTACTGCCATTGATGTTGAGGACACTGCCCGGGTTATGGAGGCGCTAAGAGGAGCCGGTGTTCAGTTTGACGTCTCGGTGAACCCTCACCCGGCGGAGGGAGAAGCCATTTGCGATGTAATCTGGTTTTGGAAGCAAGCCGACCTCTCTCGGATACAGCAGGTCATAAAGGAGGCGCGCCGGCATGAATAGGGTTGCGAACCAGGCGCGTCAGCCAACGCCGGTTGTGCGTCAGGCTTGCATTCGAGAGCCACAGGCCCAGCGTGGCTGCGCTGTACGTTAGCCCGCATGAGCACGTCGAATCAGCCTGGCTCTGTCAGTCGTAAGCTTATCAGTTGGCTTTCCATTCCGGTAATTCTCGTCGCTTTGGTATTCGGCGGGAGGTTGGCAGTCCGTTACAAATATCAGCGCGACCGAATAGACTGGAAGGGAGCGACACTGACCCGACTCGCGGGACTTTCACTCACCAACGAGGATGTCAGCCGAGAGTTGGAGACACTGAAGGGGAGTCGGGGCGCAGCAGAGCATCAAGAGTGGGCTGGAGATCACGTGCTTCTGATGACGAACGACGAGTATATGGTTTACGGGTCACGCCACGGATTCAGTGGATTCGTGGACAATTTGTTTCTGGCACGTGGTTCTGATGGACGCTGGTATTACAGCACGTATCATTTCTGCAACAGCATGGCCGGAGTGCGTTTTGATGATCCACCGGCCTCAATTGCAGAGTTTGTGTCGAGATACGCAGCGCGTGAGTTTGATGGCAAGTCGGAAGTGTGTTTAGAGCACACATGGCCTGCAAATCGGTAGCGGTATGGACAAGAGATGGGCTAACAAGATCACTGCAGCGAAAGTGGCGGGCGCATGCTGTTTCATGCGGCTGGCTCTTTCGCGGTTTTGCAGTAGTCGGAGCAGCGCTGACCGCCACTTCGCTGAGTTCTGGCGTTCGGCGTCACTACGTATGCGCAACATTCAAACAGTCCTCAGCATTGCTTGTCTGTCCTTTCTCACAGCTTGCGTCACCACCGACCCAGACGGCGGCACTCGCGCTACCCAACCGAGCCGCACGGAGACCTACACCAACGCGCCATCTCAGTTTCGCTTCCCACCGCGCATCGGCGGCTTCGCGCGAGAGCAGGTCACGCAATATGACCGGCAGGGGCAGGATGTCGGCGTTGGCTACAATCACTTAGAGCCTGTCTGAAAAATCATGAGTGATTGGGGGGCAAGCGAGGCGGCGGAGTTGGATG